>CAZRTG010000035.1:0-23778 GCA_964602895.1 uncultured Wenzhouxiangellaceae bacterium | reverse complement strand
AATTATCAGAGTACGCAAAACAAAAAGTGTCATTTTTGTTTTGCTTCATTTTCAATGACATACGGTCATTGAAAATGTTGGCACATCCATGTGCCAAAGAAACTCTGAATAAATCAGAGTTTCCCTTAAACGAAGAGCCTGATTGACCGGCCTGGTCAGTCGGAAAGGTTGGCGGGAAGTATGCGTTTCAACTCGTCTACCGTGCACTGTTTGCGATTCGCATAATCCTGTAATTGATCATCCTGAACCTGTCCCAATACAAAATATTTCGATTGCGGATGAGCGAAATAATAACCACTGACACTGGCTGCCGGATACATGGCAAAACCATCGGTCAACTGCATACCAATGCGATTCGTGGCATCGAGTAATTTGAACAGTTTCTTTTTCTCGCTGTGTTCGGGACAGGCCGGATAACCCGGCGCAGGGCGTATGCCCTGATATTTCTCGGCGATCAGGTCCTCATTGCTCAGCGCTTCATCCGGTACATAGCCCCAGTATTGTGTGCGCACTATTTTATGTGTGTATTCGGCCAGAGATTCGGCCAGGCGGTCGGCCAATGCCTTGAGCAGTATGGCCTGGTAGTCATCATTGGCTGCTTCAAACTCAGCGATTCTCGACTCTATGCCCAAACCTGCGGTAACAGCAAACATGCCGATATGGTCCTGCACACCGCTTTCAGCCGGAGCAATAAAATCGGCCAGACAGGAATTTGCACGGCCGGCTGCCTTGGCTTTCTGCTGACGCAGGAAATTCAGGGTTTCAATCTGCACACCGGAATTGTCCGGATCGAACAGCACCACGTCATCGTCACCCCGGGTTTGAGCCGGAAACAGCCCAAATACCGCAGAGGCCGTCAACCACTTTTCATCAACGATACGCTGCAACATGTTTTTCGCGTCCTGAAACAGGTTGCGAGCCACTTCGCCAACCACCTCATCCTGCAGGATTTGCGGGTAACGTCCGGCCAGTTCCCAGGTCTGGAAAAAGGGTGTCCAGTCTATGGTGTCGATCAAATTGGCCAGGGGGATATTCTGCAATACGGTGATGCCCGGGTTTTGCGGGCCAGGCGGCACGCCTTTCGACCAGTCGATGGCCAATTTATTTTTGCGGGCCTGTTGCAAACTGACCGGTGGTTCACGGCGGCTTTTTTGCGCACGCCGTTCGCGCAAAGCGGCAAAGTCTTTGGCAGTTTGCTGCGTCAGTTCCTGACGGCTTTCCGGTTGGCATAAGGCGCGAGCGATGCCCACTGCGCGTGAAGCGTCTTTCACCCACACCACGTTTTCACTGTACTCGGGTTCGATGCGCAAGGCCGTATGCACGGGCGAGGTGGTTGCGCCACCTATCATCAAGGGCAGTTGCATGCCGCGGCGTTTCATTTCAGTAGCCACCAGGCGCATTTCATCCAAAGAGGGAGTGATCAAGCCGGACAGGCCTACGATATCGGCTTTTTCACGAATAGCAGCATCCAGAATGGTATCGCCGGGCACCATCACGCCCAGATCGGTAACCCGAAAATTATTACAACGTAAAACCACGGCCACGATGTTTTTGCCGATGTCATGCACATCGCCTTTAACGGTGGCCATAACCACATGGGCCTGCTCTTCAGCAGGTGCACCCGAGAGCTTTTTTTCATGCTCGATATGCGGAATCAACACCGCAACCGCCTGCTTCATCACCCGGGCGCTTTTGACCACTTGCGGCAGGAACATTTTACCGGCACCAAACAGGTCGCCGACCACATTCATGCCATCCATCAAAGGCCCTTCGATCACATCCAGGGCACGTGTTGCAGAACGTCTGGCTTCTTCGGTGTCTTCCTCGACGTGAGAGGTAATGCCCTTGACCAGTGCGTGTATCAGCCGCTCCTGCACGGAACCATCACGCCAGGCTTCATCGTTGGCCTCACGCTGGGTGCCGCCCTGGAATTGTTGGGCAATTGCAAGCAGGCGATCGGTAGAATCCTCGCGCCGGTTCAGGATCACGTCTTCGACCGCTTCACGCAGTTCCGGATCGATTTCGTCATAGACTTCCAGCTGGCCGGCGTTGACGATGCCCATGTCCATGCCGGCGTGAACCGCGTGGTACAAAAATACCGCGTGTATGGCTTCACGTACGCGGTCCTGGCCACGGAAAGAAAAGGAAATATTACTTACGCCACCGGATATTTTCGCACCCGGACAAAGCTGCTTGATCTGCCGGGTGGCTTCAATAAAATCCACGCCGTAGTTGGCGTGCTCTGCAATGCCGGTAGCGACAGCAAAAATGTTCGGATCAAAAATAATATCTTCGGGCGGAAAGCCAACCTGTTCTATGAGTATTTTCCAGGCCCGTTGGCAGACCGCTACCCGTCGTTCCAGGGTGTCTGCCTGGCCTTTTTCGTCAAAGGCCATCACGATGGCGGCTGCACCATAACGCCTGACCAGCGTGGCCTGTTCGATAAAACTGGCTTCGCCTTCTTTCATGCTGATGGAGTTGACAATGCCTTTGCCCTGCAGGCAACGCAAACCGGCTTCGATGACTTCCCAACGGGATGAGTCGATCATCACCGGCACCCGCGAGATGTCGGGCTCGGAGGCGATCAATTTGAGGAAATGGGTCATGGCTTTGGGGCCATCCAGCAGGCCTTCATCCATATTGACGTCGATGATTTGCGCACCGTTTTCCACCTGCTGGCGGGCGATATCCAGTGCAGCCGCATAATCATCTTTCTCGATCAGCTTGCGGAATATCGCCGAGCCGGTGACATTGGTGCGCTCACCGACATTGACAAAATTCAGGTCGGGACGCAGCACCAGTGGCTCCAGGCCTGCCAGGCGGCACCACGGCTCGGGTTGCGGGATCTGGCGCACCGGTTTGGCTGCCACCGCTTCGGCAATGGCCTGGATATGTTCCGGCCGGGTACCACAGCAGCCACCGACGATGTTCAGCAGGCCCTGGTCAGCAAATTGTGCTATCACCTGTGACATATTCTCAGGCGTATCGTCATATTCACCCAGCTCGTTAGGCAGGCCGGCATTGGGGTACAGAATGATGGGGCAGTCGGCAACCGCTGCCAGGTCGCGTATCCAGGGTCGGATTTCCTTTGCGCCCAGGGCACAGTTCAGGCCTACGGCAAAAGGTTGCGCGTGCCTGATCGAGTACCAGAAGGCCTCCACCGTCTGACCGGACAGGGTACGGCCGCTGGCGTCGATAATGGTCCCGGAAACAATGACCGGCAGTCGGTAACCCAACTGGATAAAGGCTTCTTCAATGCCAAACAGGGCTGCCTTGCAGTTCAGGGTATCGAAAACGGTTTCGACGATCAGCAGATCGCAGCCGCCTTCGATCAGTCCGTAGGCTGCATCTTCGTAAGCATCACTGAGTTGCTCAAAACTGATATTGCGGAACTCCGGGCGCAGCACATCCGGAGACAATGAGGCCGTGCGATTGGTCGGGCCCATGGCACCCATCACAAAGCGCGGCTTGCCCGGGTTCTGTGCTTCAGATTCCCGCGCTTCAGCTACA
Organism: uncultured Wenzhouxiangellaceae bacterium; assembly: GCA_964602895.1. GTDB lineage: Bacteria > Pseudomonadota > Gammaproteobacteria > Xanthomonadales > SZUA-36 > JAWXBM01. Next base: position 20,268 of record CAZRTG010000035.1, on the reverse strand, counting down.
GCCAGCCGGGCGGCTTCGAGATTGATCTCGCGTGCCAGTTCCGAGGTGCCGTAGTCCTGCTGCGAAATGGTCGTTGCATTAAAGGAATTGGTTTCGACTATATCGGCGCCAGCGGCCAGAAAGTCCCGGTGTATGGTACGGATCAGCTCGGGTTGGGTCAGGCACAACAGGTCATTATTGCCCTTGAGTGAACCTGGGTGTTCGGCATACCGGTCACCTCGAAATTGCTCTTCGCTCAGCTGGTGTTGCTGGATCATGGTACCCATGGCGCCATCGGTTACCAGGATGCGCTGTTGCAGCAGGTTTTTCAGTGCAGTCAGTCGTTCGGGGTTTTTGAACGGCAGCTTGTGTTGTTGGCTTGTATCCATGGGGAAGGTCTTTTGGCTGGTTGAAATCAGGTGCGTTGTGCCGACAAGGTCAGTACAGCGAAATGGGGTGGACGTTTTTCATGTGCAGTCACTTCACAGCGGCTGACATTCAAACGGCTCTGGCTGGCCAGTTTCTGTAATTGTTCTGGCGAAAAACCGAGGTTGGCATGGTTATAGGGCTCGACCGCCTTTTTATGGCGATGTTTTGCCAGAGTGACGGCCAACAGTTGGCCACCGGACTTGAGCACCCGGCGGGCTTCATGCAATACCTTTTCCGGTTTGTTGGTGTAGGTCAGTGCGTGCATCAGCAAAACCGTATCGAAACTTTTGTCCTTGAAAGGCAATTGGTGCATGTCACCGACTTTGAATACGACGTTGTCGCGTTTGGCCAGGCGCTTGCGGCCAGCTTCCACCACTTTCTCGCTGATATCGATACAGACCATCTGCTCGACTTGTGGTGCCAACAGTTCAGCCATCACGCCATCGCCGGATGCGATATCCAACACCTTGCCCGGTGACAACAGTTTCACCAGTGCGCGCGAAGTCGCTTCCCAGGTACGGCCGGGTGAATAATGCCGGTCCATGTCGCCTGCCACGCTGTCGGCCCAGGTCGTGCCGCTGCGTGAGCGTTTTACCTGAGGGATCCGCTCCAGGTCCTGTTGTACCAAAGGATCTTCCCGGCTGAGTCGCAGCACGGCCCATAAGGCTTCCAGGCTCCGGTCCTGAAAACTGGCCGACATCCGGTAAAAAACAGAAACGCCTTCGCGCCGGTCAGCCACCAGACCGGCTTCTTTCAACTTGGCCAAATGTGTGGATATACGGGGTTGAGCCAGTTGCAGAATGGCGGCCAGTTCGGCCACGCTCAACTCTTCCTGTTCCAGAATAAGCAACAAGCGCAATCGTGTAGAATCTGCCAGCAGGCGACAGTGCAGCGACGCGCTTTGTAAATCCAATCCGGACAAGGTCTTGGGGACCATATATCTCTCTATCTTGATTCAAAGATATATAGAGACTATCGCTTGCGCATTATCAGGTCAATAGCAAGCAAAGGCGCTTTCCAACATTCACTTTCATGCAGAAGTGGCCGGTAACAGTCAACAGACAGGGTATTTGCCGCCGGCAGAACGTATAATTGCCAGCCCATCCAATTCAATTGAGGACCGCCAGAGATGCATTTTGAATTGACTGAAGAACAAGCCATGATCCAATCTGTGGCGCGCGATTTCGCCCGCGAACAGATCGCGCCGATCGCTGCACAATTCGACGCCAGCGGTGAATTTCCAGCTGCAACGATACGTGAGATGGGTGCGTTGGGATTGATGGGGGTGGAAACACCTGACGAGTACGGTGGCGCTGGCCTGGATTCCATTGGCTACGTGTTGGCTCTGACAGAAGTCAGCGCGGCTGACGCCGCACACGGGACCATCATGTCGGTGAACAATTCATTGTATTCGCACGGCATTCTCAAACACGGTACCGAAGACCAGAAGCAGAAATTCCTGCGGCCGGTGGCGGCGGGTGAAGCGATCGGAGCTTATGCACTTACCGAGCCGCAATCGGGTTCCGACTCTGCCAGTATGCGTGCCCGTGCCAAACGTTCTGCCGACGGTTCGTATTACCGGATCAATGGCAAGAAGTCATGGATTACCTCAGGCCCGGTGGCTGATTTTGTGGTGTTGTTTGCAGTGACCGACCCGGAGCAGGGCAGCAGAGGCATATCGGCGTTTTTGATCGATACCCAACTGGATGGATTTGTCCGTGGCAAGGTTGAGCCCAAGCTGGGTATCCGTGCGTCGGCAACCTGTGAAATTGAGTTTGAAGATTACCATTGTCCGGCTGAGAACCTGCTGGGAGTCGAAGGCAAGGGATTTTCCATGGCCATGGGTGTGCTGGATGCCGGGCGCATCGGCATAGCGGCTCAGGCAGTCGGCATTGCGCAGGCCGCTTATGAGGCCAGTGTGGCCTGGGTGCAGGAGCGCAAGGCCTTTGGACAGGAAATCGGCAGTTTCCAAATGATTCAGGCCAAAATTGCCGATATGAAAATTCGCCTGGAAGCCGCACGTTTGCTCACCTTGAAAGCAGCCTGGGCCAAGCAACAGGCCCTCGGCAGTGGCGCCCGTTATACCCTCGAAGGGAGTATGGCCAAACTGTACGCCTCCGAAGCGGCCATGTGGATTTCGCATCAGGCGGTGCAGATCCACGGTGGCATGGGTTACAGCAAGGAATTGCCCATCGAGCGCTACTTCCGCGATGCCAAAATTACCGAAATTTATGAGGGCACCAGTGAAATCCAACGCATGGTGATCAGCAGGCTGGAAACCGGCCTCAGGTAGGAAACAGAAACCGAATGAACAGGAATTCCGAGCAAGACAAGCAATTGTTACTGGAACAGGTTGGTGCGGCTCTGGACAGTCGCCTGGATGCCAAATCTGTCCCGCTGGGACAAAGTTATCTGGAGCATTACTTCCGCCGTGTGCCCATGGCTGAACTGGCCACCAACAATGCGGAAATTCTGGCCGCCATGCTGGCCTCGCAGTTGAAATTCATGGCACGCCGCAACCCGGGCGAGTCTCTGCTGCGTGTATATAACCCCAGCCTTGCCAGGGATGGCTGGGAAAGCAAGCACACCATCGTGGAAATGGTCAATGACGACAAGCCCTTTTTGGTCGACAGTGCAACGCTGGCGTTGGCGGAAATGGGACTGGATGTGCGACTGGTGGTTCATCCTGTCATCCGGGCGCGCCGTGGCAAGACCGGCAAACTTCTGGGTATAGCGCCGCGGGAGGACAGTGTCGGCATCGCCGAATCGGTGATGCAGATACAGATCAATCGGCAAAGCTCAGCCAGGATTCTGCAACAGATTCAGGACACATTGGCCATCACCATTTACGACGTCAACCTGGCCGTGCAGGACTGGCAGCCCATGGTCAAAGTGGCAAAAGCCACGGGTGATTTGATACCCGAATGGGCGCCGCAGGCCGATGAGGAAGTGAACGCGGAATGCCAGGACTTTATGAAATGGCTGGTGGATGACCATTTCATCTTCCTGGGCGTGCGTGATTATGATGTGGTCAAAAGCGGTAAAACCCATGAACTGCACATCGTTCCGGGTAGCGGATACGGCATACTGGAAGAGGATGCGGACACCGTGCATTCCCGTCCCCTCAGCCCGCTGGCAGAACGGGCGCGCACCCGCAGTGCCAACTCGCCTTTGATCATCACCAAGACCAATTCCCGCTCCACAGTGCATCGTGTGGGTTATATGGATTACATCGGTGTGCTGCGCTTTGACAGGCGGGGGCGTATCGTCGGTGAGCGGCGTTTTCTTGGCCTGTTCACTTCCGCTGCTTACAGCCTCAGCGTGATGGAAACCCCGCTGGTGCGGGGTCGGGTGAATCAGGCTGTTGCATTGCTTAACCTGCATCCGGGCAGCCATGCCTGGAAAACCCTGATGCATATCCTTGAAACACTGCCGCGCGATGAATTGTTTCAGGCCAATGCCACTGAGTTGGCAGAAATTGCGGAAGGTGTGTTGAATTTACAGGAGCGGCGTCGTGTGCGCCTGTTCATACGGCGTGAGCAATACGGGCGTTACTACTCCTGTCTGGTTTATATACCGCGTGAGCGTTTCAATACCGAAAATCGTGAAAAAATCCAGGCCATCCTGAAACGTGCCCTCAAAGGCAAGAAGCTGGACTATGTCGTTAATATTTCCGAATCGGCGCTGGCGCGCCTGCACGTTATCATCCGGCCCAAACCCGGGGCCGCACCGCAGCCCGATGTTGATCTGTTGGAACAGAAAATTGTCGATGCCGTGCATTCCTGGAGTGACGAGTTAACCACCATACTGGTACAGCAGCACGGTGAGGAAGAAGGTCTGCAACTGGCCAGGCGGTTTTGCCCGGCTTTTCCTGAGGCCTATAAAGAGGACGTATCACCCTGGGTTGCTGCATTCGATGTGGTAAATGCGGCGGCACTGGATGCCGGTGAAGAATTGCGCACCAGTTTGTACCGGCCACGCAAACAACGCGATAGCGGCATCATACGTTTCAAACTGTTCCGCAAAGACCGGCCCATTGCTTTGTCAGCCGTGTTACCCATGCTGGAAAACCTGGGTTTGAGCATTGTCAGCGAGCGCCCTTACGAGCTGGAATTTTCTGACGACGACAAGACGTGGATACAGGACTTTGACATGATTCCGGTGGTAAATCGGGAGTTGAACCTGGAGTCTGTACGCGGTTTGTTTCAGGAGGCTTTCGACAAAGCCATCCGAGGCGAGGCAGACAGTGACCGGTTCAACCAACTGATCATCGCGGCTGAACTGGACTGGCGCCAGGTCAAAGTCATGCGGGCCTATTGCAAGTATCTGTTGCAGATCGGCACACCTTTTTCACAGAGCTATATGGCTGAAACTCTGGCCAAATTTCCTGCAGTCAGTCGTCTGCTGGTAGAAATGTTTGAAGCCATGTTTGATCCTGAACGTGAGGATGAGACGGACTATCGTCGCCAGCAATCTGCCAGGCAACTCAATCACAGTATGGAAACTCTGCTGGTTGCACCGTTTAACCAGGATGAAGTCCTGGTCGAATATCTGGATGAAGTTTATACCGCACGCCGAAAGGGTGATCGTGAAAGCCAGATCCAGTCTTTGCGCCAGGCGTTCCAGCGTGCTCTGACTTCAGTTTCCAGTCTGGATGAAGATCGAATCCTTTACTCCTTTTATGATGTGATACGCGCAACCCTGCGTACCAGCTATTTCCGCCGCGACGCGCAGGGCGAAATCGGCGATTACATCAGTTTCAAGATCGACTCGGGCAAGGTAGCTGACATGCCGTTGCCACGGCCTTTTCGGGAGATATGGGTCTATTCACCCCGGTTTGAAGGCATCCATTTGCGTGGTGGGGCCATTTCACGTGGCGGCTTGCGCTGGTCTGACCGGCGTGAAGATTTCCGCACCGAAGTATTGGGCCTGATGAAAGCCCAGAGTGTCAAAAACACCATGATCGTGCCCGTGGGTGCGAAGGGTGGTTTTGTCCTGAAACGCCCGCCTGTCCAAGGTGGAAGAGAGGCCTTGCAACAGGAAGGTTTGCATTGTTACAAGCGATTTATCAACGCATTGCTTGATTTAACAGACAACCTGAGTGAGGAACAGGTGCTGCACCCTGAAAACGTGGTGCGACGCGATGAAGATGACCCTTATCTGGTTGTGGCAGCAGACAAGGGCACCGCGTCGTTTTCCGATACGGCCAATGGCATTTCCCTGGAACGCGGTTTCTGGTTGGGTGATGCGTTTGCGTCCGGTGGCTCTGTGGGCTATGACCACAAGGCCATGGGGATCACTGCACGGGGCGCCTGGGAAGGCGTGAAGCGGCATTTTCGTGAGTTGGGGATCGATATACAGAAACAGCCGTTCTCCGTCGTCGGCATCGGTGACATGAGTGGCGATGTGTTCGGCAACGGTATGTTGTTATCAAAAAAGATTTGCCTCAAAGCAGCATTCAATCACATGCATATTTTTCTCGACCCGAACCCGGATCCAAAGATCAGTTTTGCGGAACGCCAGCGACTGTTCAAAAAGCCGCGTTCCGGCTGGGATGATTACAATCCGGAGAAGATTTCCAAAGGGGGCGGTGTCTTTTCACGCCACGAAAAAACCATCACCTTGAGCAAAGAAGTGCGGGAATGGCTGGATGTTGAAGCAGCCCAAATGGCACCACATGAGTTGATCAGACGCCTGTTGCAAGCGCCGGTAGATTTACTGTGGAACGGCGGTATTGGCACCTACATAAAATCCGGCAAGGAAAGCAACATCGATGTGGGTGATCTGTCGAACAATGCCGTTCGGGTTAACGGCAGTGAGCTGAACTGCCTGGTGGTCGGTGAAGGGGGCAACCTGGGCTGCACCCAGTTGGGTCGTATTGAATACGCCCTGGCGGGGGGCCGGATCAATACCGACTTTATCGACAACTCAGCCGGTGTGGATGCCTCCGACCACGAAGTAAATATCAAGATCCTGTTGGCACAGGCCATACGCTCCGGCAAGCTGAAAGAAAAAGACCGGCCGGCCCTGCTGGCATCGATGACCGATGAGGTGGCTGCATTGGTGCTGCGCAGCAACTATTTACAAACCCAGACTATTTCCATGATGGAAACCATGAAAGGTCCGCGAATGGGATCCAAGCAGCACTTTGTCGCGGTCATGGAAGAACGGGGCATATTGAATCGTCAACTGGAATTCCTGCCGGAGGATGAGCAACTGACCGAGCGGCGTGCACGCGGTGAAGGGCTGACCCGCCCCGAACTGGCAGTGCTGCTGTCCTACGCCAAAATCATGCTTTATCAACAACTGCTGGACTCCGACCTGCATGAAGATGCCTACCTGTCGCTTGAACTGATTCGTTATTTTCCTGTGCCGCTGCAGGAACGTTTTGCCGCTGTCATGCAAGAGCACCGCTTACGCCGCGAAATCATCGCCACGCAGGTAACCAACAGCATGGTGAATCGCATGGGCGTGAGTTTCAGCCTGCGTATGCAGGAAGATACCAATGCCACCCCGGCGGGCGTGGCCAAGGCGTATACCATTGCGCGTGAAATTTTCAATGCGCGGGAATTCTGGGCCGAAGTTGAGTCGCTGGATAACAGGATTCCGGCCCACGAACAAACCCAGGCGGTGCTGACCATGTGGCATGTGCTGCGCCAGGCCACGCGCTGGGTTTTGATACGCCGAAGAGGACGCCTGGATGTGAACGAAATGATAGCGCGCTGGGCACCCGGCCTGAAAGCCATGGAGAAGACGATACTGTCTACCCTGCCATTGGCAGAGCGCGACGCCATGGAGTTGAAAAAACAGGCCAGCCTGGATATCGGCATGCCGGATTCGCTGGCAAGCCGTGTCGTTCTGTTGGAGTTCATCTTGCCGGCTCTGGATGTGGTGGAAACTGCGGCACAGAGCAAGTTGCCGGTGCAGGATGTGGCACAGGTTTATTTCCGGTTGGGCGAGCTGTTGCATCTCAACTGGTTGCGTGGGCAGTTGGAGGCTTTGCCGGTGAAAGGGCAGTGGCATGCGCATGCACGGGCCATCCTGCGTGATGAATTGTTCTCCCGGCATAACCGCTTGGTGGATACCATCCTGCGCGAATCCGGCAGCAGCGATGATGCAGTCAGAAGCTGGATGGGTGAACACGAATCCAGGGTCACTCCGGTCATCAGTTTCATGAATGAAATGGCTGATTTGCCGGAAATGGACTACGCCACTTTATCCGTTGCGGTACGCTCGCTGGGTCAGTTGCTGGAATCCGACGATGCAGCCTGAGCAAGATGGTACTGTCTGGTTGAGGTCTTGAAGGCTGATGGGGCAAATCAACATGCGGCATATCAAAGCACATTTTATTGCCAGCGCATCTGATGCTGCACAACAGGCCTTGCAGGCCATGACCGCGCGTTATGGGCAATGCGAACTGGCAGATGCAGAAATGATTGTTGCTCTCGGTGGTGATGGCTTTATGCTGCGGACCTTGCATCGATTGCTGCCGGCGGGCTTGCCGGTTTATGGCATGAAACTGGGCAATGTCGGCTTTCTGATGAACCGGTACCGGGAAACCGGTCTGGTGCAACGGTTGGCTGCGGCCCAGGTCGTATCCCTGGCACCCTTGTGCATGGAGGTGGCCACAGAGGCTGGTGGCCCGGTGAAAGCGTTGGCCATCAACGAGGTTTCCCTGTTGCGACAGAAGAACCAGGCGGCTCACATCCGCATCCTGGTGAACGATTCGGTCAAGGTGGAAGAGTTGGTTTGTGATGGTGTGCTGGTTGCAACCGCAGCGGGAAGTACGGCCTATAATCTGTCCGTACAAGGTCCCATTTTGCCGTTGGGTACCGAGGCACTGGCGCTGACACCCATATCACCGTTCCGGCCACGTCGCTGGCGTGGTGCCGTTTTGCCCGGTTCTGCCAGGATACGCTTCGAAGTGCTGGATCATTACAAGCGGCCCGTGAGTGCAACCGCTGATGCCCAGGAAGTACGTAACGTGGTGGCGGTCGATGTCTATGAAGAAAAAACCATCCGGCTCAAGCTGATGTTTGACCCCGACCATTCCCTGGAAGACAGAATCCTGAACGAGCAGTTTCTCTGAATGAACCGGTTGGTTCATTCCAATAACCTTCACCAGGAGTCTGACAGACTCCTAGCCCGACTGGGCCTGAATACAGAGCAGTAATAATTCAATGTTCCAAATCGACACCGATATCTGCCATTGCATCGTTCGTCATCCGGACAAGGCCAAGTTCCTCGTAGTCAATCACGAGGAAAACTGGTCTCCACCGGTTTTGATGTTTCCGTCCGGACAAATCGATTTCAAAGCGCCCCAGATCAATCAGGGCATGCTGAACAAATATGGCTTGCATACCCGTGTACTGCGGCCTCTCGCGCACCGGAAGCATTACCATTGCATCGAACTGGAGTTGGCTGTAACAAAGGCCAGTCGCAATCTGCAGGCGGTCTGGGTCGACAAAGCCGAGTACCTCAGAACCCGCACCGAGCCCGATGGCCTGCCGGACCCGTTTGAATTATGGCTGGAAGAAAGGGAGTCCGGTCAGGTGCCGGAAAATCGTGCGCCGCATCATCAACCGGGTTGGTTTTCCAGGGCAGACCAATGGATTCAGTTTCAATTGGACAGTCTGAATATTCCGGTCACCGGCTCGGTTGAACAGTTTCGCGTAGGCTGGAGCGCTTCCTGCCTGCTGCGCGTGCCGACCAATCAGGGTTGGGTCTATTTCAAAGCCGGTTATCAGCAAACACCGGCTGAACCGGTTCTGCTGGAAGCATTGGCGCGGCACTGGCCAGGTCATGTGTTCAAGCCACTGGCGATGGATGGCTCAAAGGATTGGATGCTGAACCTGGATTATTTTGCCGCAGGGGAGTCCGGCCGTACCTATAAAGACCTGCCTGGCTTTGCAACTGCCATGGCTCAGCTGCAGGTCGCCAGCAGCCAGAACCTGGATGAGTGGAAAAAACTGGGTTGTCGGGTACACACACTTGAAAGCCTGCTGGAGTTTTGTCGTACACCTCTGACGAATCGGCAAGCCTGGCAGGAAGGCAGTGGTGGTTTGTCCGACCAGGAGTTGGAAGATTTTCAGCAGGCCCTGCAAAAAACCGCAGACGATTGTGAAACGCTCGGTTCAATTGGTTTGCCTCTGGCGCTGGTGCATCCGGATTTTCGTGATGAGAACATCATTTATTGGCAGGGTGAGCATCGGTTTATTGACTGGAGCGATACCTTTATCGCTCATCCATTCCTGGTGATGGCCAATATCTACCGGGACAGTAAACGCCGGGCCAGTGGTCAGGCCGGGACTGCTCGATATTTGGAAATTTCCAACGAGTTGCTGGCTGGAATCGAGGCCGCATATCTGGCGCCATTTGCCGGATTTGGCGACCGGCAGAAGTTGGCTTCGGGTCTCCAACAGGCTTACCGCCTGGGTCCGGTCGTGAACACGATCCGGATGTTGCGGCAATTGGAAACGGAGGAAGCCCGGCTGCCAAACTATTTCTATCTGTTGGCCGACCTGCAGACTACCGCTCGCGAATTGATCGCACTGCAAAGCTGATCGCGGTTGTATGCCGGGCTGCGTACTTGAAGTTCTCACGGTTTGACAGGCCGGCTGGTATGCTAATGACATGGTAGTTGATCAAGTCAGCTCTAAATCCCGACCTTCTTCAGATGGCCGACTGGTGGTGGCCATATCATCCCGCGCTTTATTTGATCTGTCCGACAGTCACTCGGTATTTGAACGCTGTGGCGTGGCGGCCTATGCCGATTACCAGTTGGGCTTGGAAGATGAAATCCTGCGCCCCGGAATGGCTTTTCCATTGGTACGCAAGTTACTGGCGCTGAACCAGACAGGTGTTGACCACCCGGCCGTTGAGGTCATATTGCTGTCACGTAACAGTGCCGATACCGGCTTGCGAATATTCAACACCATCGAGCATTACGGCCTGAACATCGAACGTGCCGCCTTTACCAACGGTGCCAGCCCTTATCGTTATATGTCGGCTTATGGCGCCCAATTGCTGTTGTCGACCAATGCAGAGGATGTACGTAAAGCGCTGACTGAAGGTTATGCTGCTGCCACCATTTTGCCGGGCAGGGCCACCGACGAAGGTTTGGGGCAGTTACGCATTGCGTTTGACGGCGACGCCGTGGTTTTTGGTGATGAGGCGGAACGTATTTATCAACGCCATGGCCTGGAGGCTTTTTCAGCCAGTGAACGCGAAGCGGCGCTACGGCCTTTGTCCGGAGGTCCGTTCCGCCCGGTATTGGAAGCGCTGCACCGGATTCAATCCGCCTACCCGATAGAAAACAACCCGATTCGTACCGCGCTGGTCACGGCACGATCGGCCCCTGCGCACAAACGCGTGGTGCTGACCCTGCGCAATTGGGGGATTCGTATTGACGAAGCCCTGTTTCTGGGGGGACGTTCCAAGGGTGAATTCCTCAAGATATTTGGTGCCGATATATTCTTTGATGACCAACAGGTACACATCGATTCGGCCAAGGTTCATGTGGCTGCCGCGCATGTACCCAGTGGTGTGGCCAATGAGGTGATCGCGGAGGAGGAAACCAACGGAAAAGAAAGTGTGGAAAAAGAGATTTCGGACGATAAGAATATGACGGGTGACAGCAAGCGCTCGGCACCCTAGAATACACAGTAATTAGAATACACAGTCATTTTATATTTCCGGTTCCCGGTTTTTGCACGGAGCCATAGCCTTTGGAGTTTTTGATGGCCAAATTGAACCCTTACGACCTGTACGATGTTGACTCTTTGCTCTCTGAAGAAGAGAAAATGATACGCGACAGCGTCGCCCGTTTTGTAGATGAGCGCGCCATGCCCATCATTGCAGAACATTTTGACAAAGCGACATTCCCGGCTGAGTTGGTCAGTGAAATTGCCGATCTTGGTTTATTGGGATCCAGTTTTGAAGGCTACGGTTGCGCGGGTCTTAACGCAGTTTCCTATGGCTTGATTTGCCAGGAACTGGAACGTTGTGACTCCGGTCTGCGCAGTTTTGTATCGGTGCAGTCCAGCCTGTGCATGTACCCGATTTATGCCTACGGCTCGGAAGAACAGAAAGATCGCTGGTTACCCGGCATGGCCAAAGGCGAAATCATCGGCTGCTTCGGGCTGACCGAATCACAGGGCGGTTCCGATCCGGCCAATATGAAAACCCACGCCAAGCGCAATGGCGACGACTGGGTGATCAACGGTTCCAAAATGTGGATCACCAACGGCAACCTCGCTGATGTCGCCGTCATCTGGGCCCGTACCGAAGAAGGCATCATGGGCTTTTTGATGGAAAAAGGCATGGCTGGGTTTGAAGCCAGGGAAATCAAGTCGAAAATGTCGCTGCGGGCGTCAGTGACTTCGGAACTCTATTTTGACAATGTGCGGGTGCCGGAGGCCAATCGTTTACCCAATGTATCCGGCCTGAAAGGTCCCCTGGGTTGTTTGACGCAGGCGCGCTACGGCATCACCTGGGGTCCGATTGGTGCGGCGATCGCTTGCCTGGATGAGGTGATACGTTATACCTCGGACCGCATTTTGTTTGATCGACCACTGGCAGCCAATCAGGCCATTCAGATCCGTTTGGCCGACATGGCACGGCGTATCACGGCAGCACAACTGATTTCACTGCAGCTGGGCCGTTTGAAAGACGCCGGCCGCATGCAGCCGACCCAGGTGAGTCTGGCCAAATGGAATAATGTGCGTATGGCTCTGGACATTGCCCGCGATTGCCGCGACATTTTGGGTGGGGCCGGAATCACCACAGAGTATCAGGCCATTCGTCACATGCTCAACCTGGAAAGCGTCATTACCTATGAAGGCACAGAGACCGTGCACCAGTTGGTACTGGGCCGCGAACTGACGGGCGTCAACGCTTTTTAGGGGCGTAGCGCTCAGTTTCCTACAGACTGTTCACGAATCGCACGAAACTCGTTGCCCTCGTACCACTGTGGCCAATCCGAACCATTGGCGACCTGTTCGCCAATGGTGAAGTACAGCAGCACATCCTGGGCCAGACCGCGCAAATCCCAATCATCTCCGACCTCGTCACGCGGTGAGTGATAGAGGTTTTTCAGGTAGTAATCGCTTTTCTCCTTGAGGTATCCGGGACCTTTTTCCAAATGCTCCGAGCCCGATTTGGCATACAGCATGGGCACCCCTTTTTTGGCAAAATTGAAATGGTCAGAGCGGTAATAACCACCGCGTTCCGGGTGTTCTTCAGCCTTGATATAGCGATCCTGGCTTCCGGCCGCCTGGATCAATACCTCTTCCAGTTCCGAGCTGCCGTAGCCCACCACGATGACATCTTTGGTAGGGCCGTAGACATTCAGCGCATCCATATTCACACCGCCTACGGTCCGGTGCAGGGGAATGGCCGGATGTTCGGCGTACCAGGCTGAGCCCAACAAGCCGGATTCCTCAGCGGTTACTGCCAGAAAGGCGATGCTGCGGGCCGGAGTCTGCGGCATCTCGCTGAAGGCTTCTGCCAATGCCAGCAAGGCTGCTATTCCCGAAGCATTATCTACTGCACCGTTGTAGATGGCATCTTCACCTGGTTCGGCATCAGGATGGGTGCCAAGATGATCCCAGTGTGCTGTATAGATAAACGCTTCATCCGGATGGGTGCTGCCCGGCAGCATGGCACCGACATTATAGGACTGGCGCTTCATGGTCCGGTTCTGCACGCTGGCATCCAGGGTGCTGCTCAATGCCACCGCTTTGAATTCGGCTGATTGTGCCTGCAACATCAGCTTGTCCAGGTCCAGCCCGTCTGCCGCAAGGATTTCCTCTGCCACAGAGCGCAGAATCCAGGATTCGATGGGCGCCCGGTCCATATTGTTGTTTGTACGGTCCAGATGGAACTGCGGCCCGGTCCAGCTGTTACGTACCACTTCCCAGCCGTACGCGGCGGGTGCCGTGTCATGAATGATCAACGCAGCTGCCGCGCCCTGCCGTGCGGCTTCTTCATATTTGTAGGTCCAGCGGCCGTAATAGGTCATGGCATTGCCTTTGAACAGGGCCGGGTTTTGTGTGGCATAGCCGGGATCATTCACCAGTATCAGTACGGTTTTACCTTCCACGTCCACATCAGCATAGTCATTCCAGCCGAACTCGGGTGCGACTATGCCGTAACCGACAAAAACCACTGCAGAATCTTCGACCACCGACTCATCCACCACACGCCGGGTACCTGCTACCATTTCCGTTGTATGGGTGAGCAAACGATCCTGGCCGTTCATATGGAAACTCATTCGGGCACTGTCCGGATCGGCTTCTATGGAAACCAGATCTACGGCCTGCAGGTATTCGCCATCAAACAGGGGTTGCAGGCCCAATTCACGAAACCGGTTTTCGATCAATTCCAGTGTCAGGGTTTCGCCTTCGGACGCGGGCTCGCGGCCACCAAATTCATCGGAAGCCAGTTGGGTGATGGTAGCCATCAGGGCATCGGTATCAATCTCGGGAGTATAGGCAACGGTTTGATCTTTTTGGGTGGCGCCAGTTGCAAGGCCTTCGGCATCGGCACTGGGTTCGTCCTTGCCACAAGCTGCCAGCAAAAGGATCAGAAAGGAGGTGACCAGCCAGACCGCCAGACGGTTAAAAGCCAATGGAAGGGGAAGGGCGATTTTCATACGGATTCCTGCAATGAAAATGGGAATGACGAGCTGTAAAGCCGTGTCGGCTGACGGAACCATAAGGCTTCGTTGTGATACCTGCAACTGACCCTGCCCCTGATTGCACACAATCGCGACCATGGGTCGCTCCCACATGTAGGAGGCCGCTCTCGGGCATCCTGCCCTTCGCGGCACCGGTGCATCCCTGCACAATGGCAGCCTTGCTGCCGACCTCAGCACTATTCGGAGATCTGGAGCCCGGAGGATAGGGTTCCTGGATAAATTCGAGGCTCCGGCTCCAACTGAATACCGAATTGATGTCGAATACGGGTTTGAACCTGTTGTGCCAATTGCCACAGCTCGGCACCACTGGCACCACCCCGGTTGACCAGCACCAGCGCGTGCCGGTCCGAAACCGCTGCAGCGCCGTGTTGGTAACCTTTCAGTCCGGCCGCCTGGATCAGGGCCGCAGCCGATAGCTTGATGTGTCCATTCGCCAGCTTCCAGTGCGGCAATAGGGGATGCTGCTGCAACAGGGATTCTGCATCTGCCCGTGTCAGCACCGGATTTTTGAAAAAACTGCCGGCGTTGCCCTGGATGGCCGGATCGGGCAGTTTCTGTTGTCGCAAAGCGACCACGGTTGCAAATACATTCGCAGCACTGGGTGATTTGGCCGCCAGCGCTTCGCGCAGACCGGTGTAATCCAGCCGCGGTTCAAAGTCGCGCATCAGACGCAGTCGAATGGAGCTGATGAAGTAGCGGTCTCGTGGCTCACGCCTGAACAGACTGTCGCGGTAGTCCAGTTCGCACTGTTCGTTGGTAAACTCTACCCAGCGTGCTTGCTGCCAGTCCCAGGCCCTGACCGATTCCAGCACTTCAGCCAATTCAACGCCGTAAGCACCGATATTCTGAATGGGTGCTGCGCCAGCCAGTCCCGGTATCAGGGCCAGGTTCTCCAGCCCATGCCAGCCCTGTTTTAATGCGTGACAAACCAGTGAGTGCCAGTTTTCCCCGGCACCCACTTCGATCAGAACATGCTCGCTGTCGGCATCGATCAGACGGATGCCTCGTATGCGATTGAGTATGAGTTTGCCGTCAACATCGCCTACCAGCAGGATATTGCTACCGCCGCCCAGCACCAGATCCTGTTCCGGCTGCAAAGACGGGAGTTCCGGTAAATCCTGTTCGCTTTCTATCTCAAACAACTGCCGGGCAGTGCCGGTCACACCAAAGGTGTTCAATGCAGTCAGATCGGCTTGTTGCTGAACCTTCATGGGGTCTCAATCACGGTATTCGAACGGGCTCCGCGAGTCGTATCGACGATAACAGACCGCATCAGGCGGCCTGGCGCCTGGCTATGGCTTGCAGACAGTCGCTCAGCAGAGCCGGGCCGTGATAGATCATGCCGGTATAGAACTGGATGAGACTGGCGCCTCGGTCCAGTTTGTCCACTGCATCCTGACCGGAACAGATGCCACCCACACCGATCAAGTCTATGGAGGCTGGTAACAACGTGCGTAATTCGGTCAGGGTGTGATCTGCCAGTGCTTTCAGTGGCGCACCGGAGAGGCCGCCGGCCTCCGTTGCATGGCGCAGCCCCTCAACTCCGGGCCGGGAAATGGTGGTGTTGCTCGCGATCACGGCCTCAATGTCGTGCAGGCTGATGGCACGCGCCACCGCTTCCAGGCCGGCTTGCTCCAGGTCCGGTGCAATTTTTACGGCCATGGGTACCGTGCGGCCGTGTTGCTTTTGCAGCTTGCTGCGCTGGCTTGCCATTTTTGACAGGAGCTGATTGAGACTGTCCTCAGCCTGCAGTTCACGCAGGTTTTGCGTGTTCGGTGAAGAGATATTGACGGTGACATAGTCGGCATGGGGATAGACCTTTTGCAGACAGTAGAGATAGTCATCTGCTGCTTTTTCGATGGGTGTGGAGGCATTCTTGCCGATATTGATGCCCAGTATGCCCGTGTATTTGCGTTTGCTCACTTGCCTGACCAGATGCTCAACGCCCCTGTTGTTGAAACCCAGTCGATTGATCAGGGCCTGTGCTTCCGGCAGACGGAACACACGTGGTTTGGGATTACCCGCTTGCGGTTTGGGTGTGATGGTGCCCACTTCGATAAACCCGAAGCCCAGTGCTCCCAAAGCTTCAAAGTAGTCGGCGTTCTTGTCCAGCCCGGGCGCAATGCCCACCGGATTGCCAAAATTCAAACCCATGCACCGGGTCGGAATATCCCGGTGCGTACAGAGCAACCGGGTCACACCGAGCTGATGCGCCCGACGCAGGCTTTCCAGGCTCAGGTAATGAGCGGTTTCCGGATCACTGGCAAACAGGGCTTTTTGGGCCAGTTGATAAAACATCGTTACCGCTCCAAATTACAGTTCCGGGCCGACCTCCTGATCAGAGGTCGAACTTGATGCCCTGAGCCAGTGGCAGATCCTTGCCCCAGTTGATGGTGTTGGTCTGGCGGCGCATATAAACCTTCCAGCTGTCCGAGCCGGATTCTCGCCCGCCGCCGGTTTCCTTTTCACCCCCGAAAGCGCCACCGATTTCGGCACCGGAAGTGCCGATGTTGACGTTGGCGATGCCGCAGTCTGAACCCACTGCGGACAGGAACAGTTCTGCATTGCGTATATCGGTAGTGAAAATGGCTGATGACAGGCCCTGCGGTACGTCATTCTGCATGGCAATCGCATCGGCCAAATCGCTGAATGGAATCAGGTAAAGAATAGGCGCAAAGGTCTCACTCTGAACGATTGCATAATCATTGCGGGCGAGAATGATGGTGGGCTCGACGAAGCTCCCGGGGCGATCGATACGCTTACCGCCGGTCAGCACCTTGCCGCCTTGTTGTTGTGCATCCGCCACCGCTTTTTCAAAGCGTTCCACGCTGGCTTCATCGGTCAGCGGACCCATCAGGGTGTTGCTGTCCAAAGGATCGCCGATGCGCACCTGCCGGTACGCTGAAACCAGGGTTTCAGTGATGGATTCAAGCAGTGATTCATGCACAAACAGGCGACGCGTGGTGGTACAGCGCTGTCCGGCGGTACCGACTGCACCAAACACGATGCCGGGGATGGCCAATTTCAGGTCGGCTGTTTGATCAACAATAATCGCATTGTTGCCACCCAGTTCCAGCAGACTGCGCCCCATCCGGGCCGCTACCCGTGTGCCCACCTGGCGCCCCACAGCCGTGGAGCCTGTAAAGGACACCAGCTTTACCCGCGGGTCATCGACAAAGCGCTCTGCCAGTGTGTGCCCCGGCTCCATAAAGCTGAGGAAAATGGGTGGAAAGCCACCGGCTTGCAGCGCCTGATTGCAGATGTTCTGTACCGCAAGACAACACAGAGCGCCCTTGGGCGATGGCTTCCACACCGATACGTTGCCGCAGATCGCAGCAAGAAATGCATTCCAGGCCCAGACGGCGACCGGGAAGTTGAAGGCAGAAATGATGCCGACCACACCATAGGGGTGCCATTGTTCATACATGCGGTGCAGGGGGCGCTCCGAGTGCATGGTGTTGCCATAAAGCATGCGTGACTGGCCAAGAGCAAAATCACCTATGTCGATCATTTCCTGAACTTCGCCATCGCCTTCGGCTTTGATCTTGCCCATTTCCAGGCTGACCAGGCTGCCCAAAGCATCCTTGTGTTTGCGCAGCGCATCAGTACACAGGCGGACCGCTTCTCCTCTGCGGGGTGCAGGGACCATGCGCCACTCATTGAACACTTCTTCTGCCCGGTTGATGACTTTTTCGTAGTCTGCTTCAGATGCGCCATAAACCTTGGCGATCAATTCACCATTGGCTGGATTGGTGGCCTGTATTTCACCCTCATGGGTCGTGTCTGACCATTGGTCAAATCCATAACAAGCGCCGGGATTGTTTGTCTTGATACCCAGGGTATTGAGAAAGTCCATACTGATAACACCTCGTTGCAGTGCCATCGTTCCATGCTGCTTTATTGAATGCAGGCATTGATCAATGGCAGATTGATGAACTGAGCGGCGCATTATCGCACTGCATCGGCGGGCATGCACCCTGTGCGGCTCGAGCTAGCTGATTCTGCCGGCTCATGCAGGCGCCAACCATGCAGATGGGGAACTCAAGTGATGAAGGCCGGTCATAGAGTGCGGATACCTGATTCCGGGAGAAAAATTCCTGATGGAAGCAACAGTACGCAAGCAAGTGCATGATATGCTCAACCCAGGGAGTAAAGCAGCCATGAAGGCAGCAATTAAAACTCAGAATAGAGAACAAGGTTCTGGCATTGCCGTACTGTCACCCCGGGCTGACCAGCCGGTGTCAGTGAAAGCGGCACCAGAGGGAGAGGTGGAGCGTGCACGCATGAGCGAAGCACAAGTAGACCAATTGCTGGTCGAGCGGGTTCAAAAAGGCGATAAACAGGCCTTCGATTTGCTTATCAGTAAATACCAGCACCGTATAGTGAACCTGGTAAGACGCTATGTGTCAGACCCCGACGAAGCGTTGGACGTGGCACAGGAATCTTTTATCAAAGCCTATCGTGCGATCAAGAATTTTCGCGGTGACAGTGCGTTTTATACCTGGCTGTATCGTATTGCCATCAACACCGCAAAAAACTGGCTGGTGGCGCAAAAGCGCAGGCCACCCTTGTCGGATATCGATGCCGTGGATGCCGAACAGTATGATTTTGACAGCCGTCTGAAAGAAAAAGGCACGCCCGAAAACGAGTTGTTGCGGGAGGAAATCAGCCGCACCGTGTTTAATTCGATTTCCGAGTTACCGGAAGATTTACGCACTGCCATCATGTTGCGTGAAATTGAAGGTATGAGTTATGAGGAGATAGCCACCACCATGGAGTGTCCCATCGGCACCGTCAGGTCCAGGATATTCCGGGCGCGTGAGGCTATCGACGTCCAATTGAGGCCATTGATTGAAAGCCATTAATGATTCAGTGCAAATGTGTAGCACAATTGATCAGGGCAATTTATAAGGGCAGGGCACAACAGAAATGAACGCTAAAGATACGACAAATAATCCAAGAGAAAACCTTTCATCCTTTATGGATGGTGAGATTGACAAGTCAGCCGGCAGATTTTTGGTACGACGTTTGGCCAGCGACGATGCATTGAGGTCAACCTGGGACCGCTACCACGTCATACGCGACTGCCTGCGACAGCAGGATGCACATTGGGTAAAAGATGACTTTTGTTCCCGGGTGCGACAGACCATAGAGCAGGAAGATCAGGAGGAAGCGGTCAACAGGTCGCGCATGGGCTGGATCAAACCCATAGCAGGTGTCGCTATTGCTGCTTCCGTTGCCATGGTCGCGATTTTTTCTGTAGGACCCGGCCAGCAAGCCGGCCCGGATGCCGGTTTGCAAGTACCGACACTGGCTACCCAGACGGTGCCTTTTGTCAGTCCCAATATGGGCAACCCGATTCCGGAAAGCCAGCCGGTCAATCTGGCAGGCCAGCGTGCATCGGAACAGGAAAAAGCCAAAGCCTATTTATTGCGCCATTATCAGCTTACCGGTGATGGTGCGGGGCAGGGGTTCGTGTCCCTGGTACCCATTGTCATAACCAGCGAAAATGCTATGTCGGCAGATAACCCTGAAAATATGGCAGCGTTCCGGGAAGCTGAATCAGTCCGGTAATGAAACTCCAGGCTTTTTGCGTGAGTGTTTTCCTGTTGGGGGCTTCCGTGCATGCCCAGGCAGCGGATGACCCACAACTCTGGTTGGAGCGCATGAGCGCAGCCATGAGCCAGATGAGTTACCAGGGAACTTTCATTTATATTTCCGATGGCCGCATGGAAACCATGCGGATCACCCATGTAATTGATGAAGACGGCACCCGGGAACGGTTGGCATCGGTATCCGGGCCACGACGCGAAGTTGTTCGCGATCAAACCGGTCTGAAGTGGATATCAGGTGACGACAAGGCCGTTATGGCTGACCCGGTGGTCAACTGGCCCATGTTCCTGGATCAGTCCGTCCGCGGACTGTCTGCTCATTCGGGCTATTACAAATTGAAGTTGCGCGATCGAAAACGCATTGCAGACCGCGTCGGTCAACGACTGGATATCATTGCAACGGATGGTTTTCGCTATGGCTACAGCCTTTGGCTGGAAGCAGATTCAGGTTTGTTGCTGCAGTGGCAGCTGAATGACCAGAATGGCGATGTGCTGGCCAAACTTGAATTCACCGAATTGAAAATGGGTTCCGAAGTAGACATGAATGAA
>CAZRTG010000034.1:0-24030 GCA_964602895.1 uncultured Wenzhouxiangellaceae bacterium | reverse complement strand
TACGACTTTATGACTCGGTCTTCTCAATGCCTGAGAATCATGGATAATCAGGAAAACTCATGGGTGTCCGTTAAAAAAAACGATGGGTGTCCGTTAAAATTTCCGTTAAAATTAAAAAAACCTATTGATGTCGGCTATTCGTTTGATTGTGAAAATCAATTTCAACTATTGCCAGGAGATGGCTATAGTGTTATTGAGCAAAACTCCCGACCACACCGGTCGGCAGTCAGCGCGGAATAACACAATTTAAGCAGCACACTTGAATTTTTAAGTAATCAAGCCCACGGAGGTAGCCAGACCATGTCACTGAAAGGTTCCAAAACCGAACAAAACCTGAAAGATGCTTTTGCAGGTGAATCACAAGCCAATCGTCGTTATCTGTATTTCGCACAACGCGCGGATGTTGAAGGTTATAACGATGTAGCGGCTGTTTTCCGTTCTACTGCAGAAGGCGAAACCGGCCATGCACACGGCCATCTGGAATATCTGGAAGAAACCGGCGATCCTGCCACTGGCTTGCCCATCGGCCCGACCGCTGACAATTTGAAAGCCGCCATTGCCGGTGAAACCTACGAGTACACCGATATGTACCCAGGTATGGCCAGAGCCGCCCGCGAAGAGAAATTCGACGAAATCGCCGATTGGTTCGAAACCCTGGCCAAGGCTGAGCGTTCACATGCCAACCGCTTTCAGCGCGCGCTGGACGAGATGGAGTAACGTTTTCGCCTGATGGGTTTGCAAAGTGTTGCCCGACCAACCCGGACGCTTACCGGGTTGGTGCGGATTCGGTCGACTCGCTAAAAGGAAAACAGCATGCGCGAAGGCAGCCTGGATGCCCCTACCCGCCACGCTTTGGGCTGGCAGGAAAAGGCGTTTTATGAAGAAAAGCCGCTCTATGAAGAACTGGAACGGGTGTATGACATCTGCCACGGTTGCAGACGCTGTGTATCCCTGTGCGATGCCTTTCCAACCCTGTTCGACCTGGTAGACGAGTCAGACACTTTCGAAGTCGATGGCGTAGCCAAAGCCGATTACATGAAGGTGGTCGATCAATGCTATCTCTGCGATCTTTGTTATCAGACCAAATGCCCCTATGTGCCACCGCACGAATGGAATGTGGATTTCCCGCATTTGATGCTGCGCGCCAAGGCCGTGCAGTTTGAGAAAGGCGAACGCAAGCTCAGCCATCGATTGCTCAGCAATACCAGAATCCACGGCACCGTAGGCAGTTTGCCGGTGGTATCCAAGGTCATTAACGCAGCCAACAACAATCCGACGATGCGCAAGTTGCTGGAGAAAACCCTGGATCTTGACAGACGTGCGCATCTGCCTGAATTTCATTCAGACACCTTACGCAAACGTGACAAGGGCCGTAAGCCGCTGGTCAGCGAAGCCGTTGTCGCCGGGCCGACCCAAGGTAAAGCCGTCTTGTTTGCCACCTGTTACTGCAACGTCAACACACCCGATATTGCGGCGGATCTGATTCGGGTTTTTGAGCACAACCGGATTCCGGTAAGGTTGACCGACAAGGAAGCATGCTGCGGCATGCCCAAACTGGAACAGGGTGATCTGAAAACCGTCGACAAGTACAAAAAAACCAATATTCCTGAACTGGTGCGACTGATCGACCAGGGCTGGGATATCGTTGCTGCCATTCCATCCTGCGTGCTGATGTTCAAGCAGGAATTGCCACTGATGTATCCGCACGATGCCGACGTGCAAAAGGTCAAAGCAAATATCTACGATCCGTTTGAATATTTGCTGCACCGGCACAAAGCTGGTTTGCTCGACACAGAATTCAAAGCCGAACTTGGTACGGTAGCCTGGCATGTGCCCTGTCACCAGCGGGTACAGAATATCGGCCCCAAGACCAAAGATATTCTGGCATTGGTTCCGGGCACGGAGGTCCACCTGATCGAACGGTGCTCCGGCCACGATGGCACCTATGGCGTGCGCGCCGGTACCTGGGAACGATCACAGAAAATAGCCAGGCCGGTGATCAGCCGGGTGGCCAAACTTGAGGCCGACTACCTGGTTTCAGACTGCCCCATGGCCGCGACACAGATTGCAGATGGCCTGGAACTGAAGCACGGCGAAACCAATCCGCTGAGTTTGTTGCGCAAGGCTTACGGCATTTAGGAAATGAAGACACCCATGTGGAAATCAAGACACCCATGTCAGGGCAGGAAATCAAGACACCCATGTCGGGAGTAGGAAATGAATAGGAAATGAAGACACCCATGTCGGCGGAGATGAAGGCACCCATGTCGGATAGAAATGAGAAATGAGGGAAATGAAGACACCCATGTCTCGGGAGAGGAAATGAAGACACCCATATCGGGGGCAAAGCCCCCCTACACCAACGCTCAACTCTGACCCACTTTTCAAAGGACGAAGAATGAAAGCATTGAAACGCTCGGATCTGATGAGTCTGGAACAATACGCGGAACAGCGTGCCGATTTTCGTGACAAAGTGTTGAAACACAAGAAACCGCGGCGTATCAATATCGGGCCGAACTTTAGCCTCTACTTTGAGGACCGCCTGACCATCCAGTACCAGGTGCAGGAAATGTTGCGCATCGAAAAGATTTTCGAGGCAGCAGGTATTGAAGAGGAGTTGTCGGCTTACAACCCCTTAATACCCGATGGCAACAATCTCAAATGTACCGCCATGTTCGAGTTTCCCGATGCCGAAGAACGTCGCCGCCGCCTGGTAGAGCTGCGTGGTGTGGAGCATTTGGTGTGGCTGCAGGTAGACGGTTTTGACAAGGTATTTGCCATTGCCAACGAAGATTTACAACGCTCCAACGATGAGAAAACCTCGGCAGTTCATTTCATGCGTTTTGAACTGAGTGAGGAAATGGTTCGTGCACTGTCGACCGGCTCAGGCATGTTCATGGGTGTAAACCATGACCTTTATCGCCATAGCGTTGATTTATCCAAACAAAACCTCACCGCATTGCTGGCAGATCTGGAAACGTAGCCGCACACCACAGCTTAATTTACCGAGCCGCTTACGCGGGGCACGCCGCTTTGTTACGATGCCTCTCAAATAACGGGAGGACGCAGTTCGCCGCTGCATCAATGAAACGGTTTCGATCACTCCATCTTTTACCGCTGGCAGCACTGCTTTTCCTGCAATTGTGCTGCATGGGCACTTTATTTGCTGACACCCTGGATGCTCAGCTCAAACGGGTGGAGCAGCGGATTTCGACACTGCAACAGCAGGGTGAAACCGCCGAAGGCAGCGCTATCCTGCGCGCTTATCAGGAAACCCTGAACCGGTTGCGCGAAGCCCGGAATTTCGAGCAATTGGCAGAGCAGTACGAACAGGAGATCAACTCCTCGTCTCAAGACGAAACAGAACTCAGGGTGCAGGCACAAGCCAGCATGATGCCGAAAATACCGGCTCTCGATACGCTGGAGCAGCTGAGCTGGTCAAAGCTGAATGCCCTGGTTGATAAACTCAACACCACATTACAAACCCTGATCAACAAGCGTGAGTCCCTGGACCAACAGATCGCCGCAGAGGTAGGTACCTCGGACACCATCCGGGCGCGTATCAATGCCATAGATAACGAAGCCGCGACACTACCCGAGAGTCATGTGCGTTTTGACGTAGCCGGAGCCCCGACCCAATTTGAGGCGTCGCAATGGCAAGTGGCCGCACACCGCCTGGCGTTGGACATGGAACGTCGCGCGCTCAATGCACAGCTGACCAATTTGCCTGCCCGCGGCCGCATACGCCGGGCAGAACGTGAAGAACTGGTGCGCAACATCGAAACCTTGCAACAGGCGCTGGCGGCAGCGGCACCCTTGCTGGCAGACAAACGACCCATTCTGGCTGATCAAACCTTGCAACAGGCCGAGCCCGATACTCCGGGCTATGAATTGCTGAAAAGCCTTTTGGCAGAAAATGCTGCGTTGACAGATCATCGTAGCCAGCTCGTCCGTGATTCCAGCCTTGCAGATGCTGAAAAAGTCCGTACCGATGGCCTGCTGTTTGAGCTGATGGAGCATTTCAATTCTGCCCGTCGGCTGGTTGAGTCGGGTGGCAGAGCGTCGATATACGGTCCTTACCTGATGAATTATTTCATGCAACTGGATCAATACCGCCCACCTGCCGACAAGCTCAGACAGAGCAACAACATTGGTCAGATTGTGATCGACCGGGCCCAACACGAACAGCGGTTGACCGAGTTGCTCGACAGCAAACAGTTCATCAACTCGCGACTGGCAGCATTATCAATTTCGCAGCCGCTTTCGGACAACGTCATGGCAGCAGCCAATCAACTGGTGCAGGAACAGCGTAAATTGCTGACCGATCTGATGTCCAGCGAAACCGAATTGGTACAGCTGTTGGGCAAGACCGACATCAGTTACGGGCAGCTGGGTTCGTTGGCCAAAGAGTTCAGGGCCTTTCTCATTGGCCACATATTGTGGGTGCGCAGCCATCTGCCCATCAATCAGAATTTCTTCAATCAGGTAATCCTGGACTTACGGCAAGCTAAAGATTCGTTGAAGCAATCCATGGTGTTCAGTGGGAAGCCTCTGGCTATCGTTGCCATATTGACGGGCTTGATTTTGTTGTTGTTTCGCCGCCGCACATGGCAGCGTGTGGAAATCATCAATTCCCGAATCGGCCGACCGCGCAATGACTCCATCGGCTTGTCACTTGAGATCCTGTTGCTGACCTTGCTGCGCAGCGCTGCCGTTCCTTTGCTCATGATCGGTATTGCCCTGAGTATCGAAAGCTCCTTGCAGGGTGTGCGGCAACCACTGGCTTTGGCCTTGTTGTTGGTTTCCGGTGGCGTTATGACAGCCCTGTTCCTGCGTGACGCCACTGCTTCCGGTGGTATCTGCAGGATACATTTCAACTGGTCGGCAAATCGCTGCAAAACGGTTTCATCGCTGATGAGCTGGACTCTGATCCGCCTGGTGCCGGTGGGGATTATGGCGAGCTTCCTGGTGCACCTGGAACAGAACACGCCGCAGGCGGTTTTGGGCCAACTGTTTTTGTGTGTTTTGGCCATCATGGTGGCCATTAAAGTCAGACGCATGCTGGTCCGTCAGCGCCAGCTGCAAGCTGCAAGTCGCGTCCCGCCCTGGTTACAGGACACGGTGGTGATTGGTTTGGCGGGTTCCCTGATGATCATCGTGCTGAACGGCTTCCTGCTGCCGGCACGGATTATTTATTTCAGTTTGTCTTTATCGGCACTGGTCTTTGTCGGCCTGCTTTTTCTGTATGAGCTGCTGATGCGCTGGGTGCTGGTAACGCGCCGACGTATCCGCTTTCAGCAATTGATCACTGCCCAACCCCCTTCAGAGGGTGATGAGAAGGCTGCTATTGAAGCACAACAAGCCAGTCTCGGTGACATCAGCGATTCTACGGCACAGCTGATCAAGTCACTGATTTACGCCACCGGCGCGCTGGCCTTCATTCTGATCTGGAAGCCACTGCTGCCGGCTTTCCAGGGTCTGCAACGCTTCAGCTTGTGGACCGTTAACCAAAGCGTCAACGGCGAACAGATACAAACCCATATCACCCTGGCAACCCTCATACTGGCGATTATCATCATCATCACGACCTTGTATGCGGCACGGCGCCTGCCGGCATTGATCGAACTGGTCATGCGCAGCTCGGGCAAATCCACCGCAGCTACCCGGTACACGGTCGCCACGCTGACCAATTACGTGATCATTGCCATCGGCGCTTCGGTATTCTTCTCAACCCTGAAAATGAGCTGGACGCAATTGCAATGGCTGGTGGCTGCATTGGGTGTGGGCATTGGTTTTGGTTTGCAGGAAATTGTCGCCAATTTCATCAGCGGCCTGATCATCCTGTTCGAACGGCCGATACGGGTGGGTGACGTGATCAGCGTCGGCGACAGTTCTGGTACGGTGACCCGCATCCAGATTCGTGCCACCACCATACGCGATTGGGATGGCAAGGAACTGTTGGTACCGAACAAAGAATTCATCACCGGCCGTTTGCTCAACTGGACCCTGTCCGATACCAACATCCGCGTCACATTGAATGTAGGCATTGCCTATGGCAGCAATGTCGAATTAGCCATGCAGTTACTGGAAAAAGTTGTCACCAGGCACCCCGCCGTTATCAAAGAGCCGGCACCCAGTGTCGTGTTTACCGGGTTTGGCGACAGTGCCTTGCAATTGTCGGTTCGTTGTTTCTTCGCCGAACTGGATAACCGGGTGAAACGTATCAGCGAACTGCACCAGCAAATCTATACTGCGTTCAATGAAGCCGGCATTTCGATTTCTTTCCCGCAACTGGATGTACATCTGAATACGTCTGCACCCATCACGGTGCGAATGCAGCAGGATTCGGAACCACCCGAACCCGGATAAGCGGCATATTTTCCATTCGTGCGGTTGACATTCTCGCGCCTGAGGCTAAACTTGCTTGTCGCTAACAAGTTTATTGCACTGCATGAACCAAACTGCTCCAGGCTCTGTTGATTCACCGCGTACCCAGGCAGAACGTACCGCCCTGGCAGCAACCAGCATGATCGATGCAGCCATTGCCCTGCTGAATTCCCAGGGCATGGATGGCGCCACTTTAAAGGCCATTGGTGAATCCTGTGGTTATAGCCGCGGCCTGGCCACCCATCATTTCGGCAGCAAGGCCGGTTTGTTCCGGCAGTTGTTGCGCCAGATTCATGCCGAATTCATCGACGACTTGAATTCACGCGTAGGCAATTTGACCGGTATTGAAGCTTTGAAAGTGGCCAATGAGGCGCATCGGGATTGGGTCCTCGGCCAACCGGAACGTTTGCGCGCCATGTACATCCTCTGGTTTGGCTCGCTGGATCCCGGCTCGGAGTTCAAACCCAACGTGGCCCGTTTTATGGAACGCCAACGCGAAACCATGGCCGGCTGGATACGCGGTGGACAGGCGACCGGAGAGATTGCAACTGCTATCAATCCAAACCGTGTGGCCATGCAGCTTTATGCCAGCCTGATCGGTATCAATCACCAATGGCTGGTGGATCCCGGCCTGGACCTGGAAGAGGCTTACCAGGATATGAAAACCCATATGCTGCAGTTGTTGCGGCAGCAGGACGAATCATCGTCCTGAATGATTCAATCACGCCGCCCACCCGCGGCAAGTAGAGGCTACTTTATGACAGATGCATTCATTTTCGACCACGTGCGCTCACCCCGCGGCCGCGGACGGCCCAGTGGTGCCCTGCATGGCATTACACCCATCAACCTCTCCAGCCAGGTGTTGTCTGCTTTGCGCGACCGCAATTCACTGGATACCGGCCTGATTGATGACGTGGTATTCGGCTGCGTTACTCCCGTTGGCGAGCAAGGCGCAGACATTGCCCGGGTGGCGGCCATCAACGCCGGTTATGCTGAAACGGTCCCGGGTAAGCAACTCAACCGGTTTTGCGCATCGGGTCTCGAAGCGGTTAATACCGCTGCGGCTCAAGTGATGTCGGGTCAGTCCGATGCCGCCATTGGCGGTGGTGTTGAATGCATGTCACGGGTCCCCATGGGTTCTGATGGCGGTGCCTGGGCAACCGATCCGCAAGTGGCTTACGACACCTATTTTGTTCCCCAGGGCATCAGTGCCGATCTGATTGCCACCCTGGACGGTTTTTCACGCACCGATCTGGATACCTACGCACTTGCCAGCCAGCAGCGAGCGGCGCATGCCTGGAAGCAGGGTTATTTCAAGAATTCCGTGCTGGCCATCCACAATCATATTGGCGAAGTGGTCCTGGACCACGACGAGCACATGCGACCGGACTCCACGCTGGAAAGCCTGGCCGGACTCAATCCTGCATTCACCATTCCGGGCGAACAGGGTGGTTTCGATGCCGTTGCGCTGCAACGTTACCCACAAGTTGAATTCATTGACCACAGACACACCGCAGCAAATTCCAGCGGCATAGTCGATGGTGCTGCCGCAGTGCTGGTGGGCAACAGCGAGGCCGGCAAGCGCATGGGCCTGAAGCCTCGTGCCCGAATCCGTGCATTTGCATCAATCGGCTCCGAGCCTACCATCATGCTGACCGGCCCGGCACCGGCTACTGAAAAAGTTTTGCAGCGTGCCGGTATGAGTACCGCCGATATCGACCTGTTCGAGCTGAACGAAGCTTTTGCCGCTGTGGTGCTGCGTTATATGCAGCAGCTCAATATTCCGCATGACAAGATCAACGTAAACGGCGGTGCCATTGCGATGGGCCACCCACTGGGCGCAACCGGTGCCATGATTCTCGGCACGGTACTGGACGAGTTGGAACGCCGCAATCTGGGAACAGCACTGATCACCCTGTGCATCGGCGCCGGCATGGGTACTGCCACCATCATTGAGCGCGTTTGAACGCGACAACGAACTACAGAACAGAGATAAAGAATATGACAACGACGATTCAATACGCGGTAGATAAAGACGGTATCGCCTTACTCACCATCGACTTGCCGGGCAAGTCCATGAATGTGCTCACGCCCGAGCTGATGGACGACCTCGATCATTTGGTCGACCGTGTGGCCGGTGACGCGAGCGTCAAAGGTGCTGTGATCACTTCAGCCAAAAAGGCCTTTATTGCCGGTGCCGACATCAAGGATATGGTCACGGCCTATGACCGCGGCATCAGCGAACAGGAAGCGGCCAATTTCAGTCGCGATCTGAACCTGCGGCTGCGCAAAATGGAAACCTGTGGCAAGCCCATTGCCGTGGCCATCAACGGCCTGGCCCTGGGCGGTGGACTGGAAGTCTGCCTGGCCTGTCATTACCGTGTACTGGCCAACGACACAGGAGCGGTACTAGGCTTCCCCGAAGTCAACATCGGCCTGATACCGGGTGCCGGTGGCACCCAACGCACACCCCGATTGATTGGTGTTGAAGCCGCCCTGCCGATGATTCTGCAATGCATCAACCAGACCCCCGACCAGGCACTGGCCTCAGGCCTTGTGCACGAAGTCGCGCCGGTGGCCGAGATAGTGGAGCGCGCACGGCAATGGGTGCTGAATACCGGTGATGCCGAACAGCCCTGGGACAAGAAAGGCTATCGCGTCCCTGGTGGTGCGGGCGCCATGACACCGAAGAATGCCCAGAATTACATGGTGGGCGCATCCTTGGTGGCTGGCAAAACCCAGCACAACTACCCGGCACCGATTTCGGCCCTGTCAGCCATCTACGAAGGTTGCATCGTGCCTATCGACGCGGGCCTTGATATCGAATCCCAGTACTTCGGCAAATTGCTGGCGGGTCCGGTGTCGCGCAACCTGATGCGCACCCTGTTCGTGCACAAAGGCGCAGCCGACAAACTGGCACGACGGCCTGCCGGCATTGAAAAATCGGCAGTCAAAAAACTTGGAATCCTCGGTGCCGGCATGATGGGCGCAGGCATTGCCTATGTTTCAGCCAAAGCCGGTATGGATGTGGTCTTGCTCGATACCGACCAGGCCAATGCCGAAAAAGGCAAAGCCTATTCTGCCGGTTTGCTGGACAAGGCCATTTCACGCAGCAAATCCACCGAAGCCAAAAAAGCCGCTTTATTGGAAAAAATCACCCCGACCACCAACTACGCCCTGCTTGAGGGCTGCGATCTGGTGATCGAAGCGGTATTTGAAAACGCCGGGATCAAGGCAGAAGTCACCGCAAAAACCGAAGCAGTGATTCCGGAAACGGCAATTTTTGCCAGTAACACCTCCACCCTGCCGATCACGGGGCTGGCCAAAGCATCGAAGCGTCCCGAGTCGTTCATTGGCATTCACTTTTTCTCGCCGGTAGACAAGATGCCTCTGGTGGAAGTGATCGTGGGCGAAAAGACCTCCGCTGAAGCCATCGCCCGCAGTCTGGACTTTATCCAGCAGATCCGAAAAACCCCGATCGTGGTCAATGACAGTCGCGGCTTTTTCACCAGCCGGGTGTTTGGCACCTTTACCAGCGAAGGCATACGCATGCTGGCGGAAGGCGTGAATCCGGCCCTGATCGAAAATGCCGCAAAAATGGCCGGTATGCCGGTAGGCCCCTTGGCGGTCAGCGATGAAGTCAGCCTGGAACTGGGCGTAAAAGTCGGCCTGGCAACGGCTGAAGCGCTGGGCCGGCCCTACCCCAGTGATCCCTCGGAGGAAATCACCCAGAAAATGGTGACGGAACTGGGCCGCATGGGTAAAAAGAACGGCAAGGGTTTCTATGACTATCCCAAGGATGCAAAAAAACATCTTTGGCCCGGACTGGCTGAACATTTTCCACAGGCTGCCGAACAACCTTCCGTCGAGCACGTGAAACAGCGTTTGCTGCATCGGCAGGCGTTGGAATCGGCTCGTTGCCTGGAGGAAGGCGTACTCAGCCATCCCGAAGATGGCGATATCGGCTCCATTTTCGGCATCGGTTTTCCGGCCTGGACCGGCGGTGCTTTGTCTTATATAGACACCATCGGCATCGCGCGTTTTGTTGAAGAATGCGATGAACTGGCCAAGGCTTATGGTGAGCGATTCAAGGTTTCCAAGGAGTTGCGAGCACGCGCTAAAGCCGGTGAAGCGTTTTACCCCGTAGCCAAAGCCACTGCCTGATTGGAGAACTGCAAAATATGGCCATGCAAAGACTGATCTTCGAGGAAGAACACGACCTGTTCCGTGATCAGGTACGGCGTTTTATGCAGGCTGAATATGAGCCCCAGGTGGAACGTTGGCGCGAACAGGGTTGTTGTGACAAAGAAGCCTTTCTCAAGGCAGGCGAACAAGGCCTGCTGTTCATGTGGGCCGATGAGAAATACGGCGGCCTGGGCCTGAAGGATTTCCGCTTCGAGCTGATCGTAGCGGAAGAAACCATACGCCATGCCGATCCGGGCCTGTTCCTGACACTACACAGCCGTCTGGTCGGACCTTATATCGGTGAGCTGGGCAGCGAAGCCCTGAAGGACAAACTGATACCTCAATGCATCACGGGTGAGGCCATTCTGGGCATTGCCATGACCGAACCCGGTGCCGGCAGCGATGTTTCCGGTATCAAAACCCGTGCCGTGCGGGACGGTGATGACTGGATCATCAATGGCTCCAAAACCTTTATTTCCAATGGCATCAACGGCACGCATTTCCTGGTGGCAGCCCGGACGGTGCCGGACCAACGTCATGGCCTGGGCCTGTTTGTGGTAGCCGCCGATATGCCCGGTTTCCAGCGTGGCCGCAACCTCAAGAAAATGGGTCTCAAAGCCCAGGACACCGCTGAACTGTTTTTCGAAAATGTACGCGTACCTGCCGAGAATGTATTGGGTGACCCACAACGCGGCTTCTACAACCTGATGCATTTTCTGGCCGAAGAGCGTTTGATCAGTGGCAGCCAGGCCTTGTGCCATGCGCAAGTCGCCTTTGATATCACCATGCCTTACATCCTTGAGCGCAAGGCTTTTGGCCGCCCCATCGCCGCATTCCAGAATACCCGCTTCAAGATGGCGGAATTGCGCACCCAGCTGGATGTGGCGCAAACCTTTACCGACCAATGCGTGCTGCTGCACAACGACGGCAAGCTGACGGCAGAGCTGGCCGCCGAGTTGAAATACCACAACACCGAAGTCGAATCCCGGGTGATGGACGAGTGCGTGCAACTCCATGGCGGCGCGGGCTACATGTCCGAATACCGCATCTCGCATATGTTCACCGACGCCCGCGTTTCACGCATCTACGCCGGCAGCACCGAGATCATGAAAGAAATCATCGCCCGCAGCATTGGCCTCGATGAGCGGCAACTGATGAAAGACTAGCCCTTTCTGCGGTGGGGGCTTCCAAAATTCGGATCGCTGCTGACTCGTGAAGCAACGGTTCCTTTGGGTGCCTTGAACCAGCCAGGGTCGCGGTAATCCCCCGGCGCGAGGTCATCCCGAACCTTAATGACCGTAAACATCCCGCCCATCTCCAGGTTTCCGTAGGGTCCTAGGCCCATCATCATGGGCAAGGTGTTGGCAGGACCCTGCATATGGCCCATTTCTACATGGTCCGTATGTTCGGCCATCCCGTCTTTGCCCATGGCCATGAAACCGGGCAGCATTTGCTGGATTTCCCGATCAACACCGCTTTGGTCAACACCGATGGTATTGGGAATTTTGTGACCCATGGCATTCATTGTGTGATGGACCATGTGGCAATGAAAGGCCCAGTCGCCGGGCACGGCAGTAAATTCAAGATCACGCACCTGCCCTACCCCAACAATTTCCGTCACTTCGGAGCGCCACTGGCTTTGCGGCCAACGCCCGCCATCCGAGCCCGTCACCTGGAATTGCACTCCATGCATGTGCATGGGGTGATTCCACATCGACAAATTGCCAATGCGCACACGAACCCGATCCCCGGTTCGCGCCACCAATGGATCGATAGCAGGAAACACCTTGCTGTTGAAGGTCCATAAATCAAAATCCACCATGATCGAGGGGTCCGGTCGGTAGGTGCCCGGGTGCAAGGCCCAGTTATGCAGCATCAGGCAATAGTCACGATCAATGGGGACTGCTTCACCCGCTTTGGGATGAATGATGAACATGCCCATCATACCGACAGCCAGTTGCACCATCTCATCGGCATGCGGGTGATACATATGTGTACCGTGCTGAAGCAGTTCGAATTCATAGGCGAACGTTTCGCCGGGCTGGATAGACGGTTGAGTCAGGCCACTCACACCATCCATGCCATTGGGTAAAAGCAGGCCATGCCAGTGTATCGAGGTATGCTCTTTCAGGTTGTTGGTCACCAGAATGCGTACCCGATCGCCTTCAACAGCCTCGATCGTTGGCCCGGGTGTGCTGCCATTGTACCCCCAACATTTTGCCGTGGTACCTGGTGCGAATTCATGGTCCACTTCTTCAGCCACCAGATGAAACACTTTTACCCCGTCTTTCATGGTAAACGGCAGTGTCCAGCCATTGAGCGTTTGTACCGGAAGGTAATCTCCGGATTTCCCCGCAGTTGGTGCCCTTGGTGCATCGGTGGCACTCACCTGTCCGCTTACGGGGCCTACTGCAATCGCCATGGCACTCGCACCGGTGTAAGTCAGAAATTGGCGTCTTGAGGTCATTGTCTTTCTCCGTTATCCGTATCTTCCATGGCGCCATGCTGGCTGTGATCCATGGGTTCACCCATCTCTTTGTTCATTGATTCATGCTGACTGTGATCCATCGTGTCGTGCATGCTGTGATCCATGGCGGGTTCTTGCGGGCGGATGAACTCTTCTACGTCAATAAGGCTTGAATATGCAGCGCCGGTTGTCGGCAGTTCATTACCCACCGCCAGACCCAGCTGTGTTCGACTGACCCAGTAGTCCCGAATGGATTCCAGGTAGTTCTGGTAGGTATCGTATTCATCCCGTTTCAGAGTGATCAATTCAAAAACACCAATGAACATGTAGTTCACTTCCAGCTGTGCCTGTTCCACCGTCTCCATCCGCTGCGGAATCAGCACCTCACGAATTTCAGTCACACGTGTTTGCGCATTTTGCATGGCTGCAAAGGCAAGCCTCACCTCATTATCTACAGCAATGGTCAGTCGCCTGACTTCAGCAATGGCCATCTGCAAATCCGCATTGGCGCGCAACACCTGATCCTGCTGCGTGTTGAATACAGGAATCTCCCAGGACAGTGTTGGTCCGGTCAATCGTGCGCCATCGGTTTCCCGCTCGCGTTCGATCCCGACTTCCAGATCCCCCAGCCAGCGGGTCCAGTTGATCACACCCAGGCTATCTGCCAGCACATCGGTCCTGGCCCGGGCAGCTGCCAGATCAAGGCGGGACTTACGGGCCAATTCAAGCAGGGCCATCTGGTCCTGCTGCTCCAAAGGGGGCAGTTGCAGTTGAGCCGGAACGGACCATTCTGCTCCCACCGAGAGACCCAGGTTTTTGGCCAGTTCCGTACGGGCAATAAAGGCCTCGACATCCGCATCCAGGGCCGTGAGCCGTGCCTCGGAAGCTTCTGCCCGTTGCATGGCCAACTCCCGCGCAGTGATATTACCTGCATCAAAATAGCGTCCGGCCAACGTGGCGGACAACTCAGCTGCCTTGGCGGTTTGCCAGCGCAATGCGGCCACTTGCTGCGCTGAAACATAATCGTAATAAGCGATGGCCGTTTCTGCAGCCATATGCAAAACCTGGTCACCAATAGACTGCTTCAGTACCGCAAAAGCGCCTTGGGAAAGGCGCTTGCGCGACTTGAGCGTAATCAGGTCCGTAAAGGACGCTGCCAGACCCAATGTCAGCTTGTCCTGATCACCCGCCATATTGGGATTCAAAATTGAAAAACTGAACACCGGGTTCCGAATACGCCCCGCCTCATACACATCAGCCGCACCAAAACCCAAACGGGCATAAGCCGCCTCAAGATCCGGGTTATTGATGAGCGCGATGCGAACCGCACTTTCAGCCGTGAGAGGTTCACCGAGTAAACCAGACAATAGCTGTTCCGATTCTGCCGTATCAACAGTCACCGGCACCTGGGTTCCCCTGTCTGAGAGCATTTGATCAACATCGCTGCGACCCAGATCATTCGGCACTGCGGCACAGCCAGCCACCAGCAGTGTCAGTGGCAAAAATGCCCGCCAACCGATCGACCAGGGATTTATCGCCGCTCCTCCCTTTTTTGCCTGGCTTTGACGGTGTGTGGTTTGACGCATGGGACAAATATCAATGCTGGTGGTCATGATGGCTTTCCGCTTCTGCTTTTGAATTGTGTTCTGTACCTTCGTGCGAATGATCGCTGTCCGCAGCGTGATGACCCATACCATCAGCCTGCGTCAACAGCGATTGATACTGATCTGAATCCAGCTCCGGCAGCGTGGTAAGAAACGCAACAACCGGCCAAATTTCAGCATCCTCGTGAGTAGCTCCCCAGGCCGGCATCCCGGTCATCCTGACGCCATTTTTTGTGACCCAAAACAGCTCTGCTGCAGTCATGCGCTTGGCAGACTCAGCCAGGTTATTTGGCGGTGGGTTCAGACCTTTGCCAACCGGTTCGGGCCGGATACCCGGGCCGCCATGACACGCAATACACATCGCTTGATAATCGTTCACGCCGGCCAGTATCAGCTTTTCATCAGTGAGATCAGGCACCTCAACGTTTTGTGCCTGACGCTGTATGGACTTGCGGGATGTAGTAGTTAGGAGCCGGTTGGTCAGACCGCTATGTTCCGTTAAAGCACTGACGTTATACAGGCCGGAGTAGGCAAACCCGACCGCTCCCAGCGCCACGATTACAGCACCCAAAATAATTTTGCTGATAAGCTTCATGGTATTCCTTTGCTTCGAAAACTAACGTTATAGAACCCAAATGTAGTCAGGCTTCACGGCTGACTTTTGCCGTCCCGGGTTGCATAAACCCCGACTGAACCTTTGTCATCAACACTTAAAATCTGGTAGCGAACCGGGTACGGTGATTCCATTCCCGGTGAACCGGCAGGCATGCCGGGTACGCTGATGCCCTTGATCCCGGTTGGTTTTTCAGAAAGTAATTTCTGTACTACATCGGCAGGAACGTGGCCTTCAATCCAATAACCGCCAGCCACCGCTGTATGACAGGAGGCGAGTTGAGGCGGTATGCCCAAGGCAGCACTTATGGTACGGGTCTCAACTACCGATTCAATTTTTACCTGGAACCCGGATGCCTCCAGATGCTCTACCCACAGGGTGCAACACCCGCATGACTCGGTTTTGTAAACCGTAATTTCCTGGCTTCCAGGCTGTTCTATCCGTTCAGCTGCTAACAAAGGGCCGCCCGAACTGACGCCTGAAAACAGCAATCCAGCCAAAACGATTACTGCTGTATTGAATCTGGATGCGCTACGTTTATTGATTTTCATACTTTACATTTCCTATAGGTGACAAAACATTCCAGCGACATTTGGGGTCAGGTTTTCAGAAGATATCGCTGCCAGATCAGAAAAATTGCAGGAATCAGTGCCAAAGTCAGGAGGGTTGCGCTGATCATGCCACCGACCATAGGCGCAGCAATTCGCCGCATCACTTCCGAGCCGGTACCGCTGCCCAGCATGATGGGCAACAAGCCGGCAATGATGGCAGCAACCGTCATCATGATGGGCCTTACCCGCAACAGAGCCCCATTGGTCACCGCAGCAGCAAGATCACTGTATTCCAGTTTTCTCGACTCCTGATCGGCTTTGAGTTGCTCGTTGGCCAGCGCCTGCTTGAGGTAAATCAACATGATCACGCCTATCTCAACGGACACACCCGCAAGTGCAATGAACCCGACACCCACAGCAACCGACATGTGGTAGTCCAACAGGTACAGCAGCCAGATACCTCCGATCAGGGCGGTGGGCAGTGTGCCCATGATGATGAACACTTCCGTCATGCTGCGAAAATTCAGATACAGCAGCAGAATGATGATGACCAAAGTCAGGGGCACCACAACGGCAAGTCGTTTCTTGGCCCGTTCCATGTACTCATATTGCCCGGACCAGTTCAGCGAATAGCCTGCCGGAAGTGAAATTTTTTCCAGCACCGTTTCTTTGGCCAGATCGACATAAGTACCCAGGTCCACGCCGACGATGTCAACGAAAATCCAGCCATTGAGGCGGGCATTCTCACTCTTGATCATGGGCGGACCGTCTTCGACTCTTATATCCGCCACAGCCGACAGGGGAATCTGCTGCCCGCCAGGAGTGACAATGGCGAGTTCGCGCAGCTTTTCAACCGAGTCGCGGACAGCCCTGGGATAGCGGACGTTAACGGGGTATCGCTCCAGGCCTTCAACGGTTTCTGTGACATTCATACCACCAATAGCGGTACTCACAACATCCTGCACGTCTTCAATATTGAGCCCGTAACGGGATGCCTGATCGCGCAGGATATCCACGGTGACATACCGCCCGCCTGCCACCCGCTCGGAGAAAGCCGAGGCGGTACCCGGTATGTCTTTCAGAACCGTTTCGATTTCCTGACCGATTTTTTGGATCACCTGCAAATCCGGACCGGCGATCTTGATGCCAAGCGGGGTCTTGATACCCGTAGCCAGCATGTCAATGCGGGTTTTGATCGGGTAAACCCAGGCGTTGGTAATGCCGGGAAGCTGCAAGCGCTGGCTCAACTCCTGCTTGATATCATCAATGGTTTTGCCTGCACGCCACTCACTTTCCGGCTTCAGCTGGATAACCGTTTCTATCATGCTCAATGGTGCCGGATCGGTCGCAGAATCTGCGCGGCCCATTTTGCCAAACACCGTTTTGACTTCCGGCACAGACCGAATCAACTTGTCGGTTTGCTGCAACAATTCCTGCGCTTTACCAATCGAAATTCCCGGGAATGTGGAAGGCATGAACATCAGGTCGCCTTCGTTCAGGTCAGGTATGAACTCCGAACCCAATTTGTTGGCCGGCCAGAATCCAACCACCAGCAACAGCACGGTCACCACGACAACGCTCCAGGGATGCCGTGTTATTTGCGAGATCAACGGTCGATACATCCAGACCAAAGTCCGGTTTACCGGATTTTTGTGTTCAGAAATGATTTTCCCGCGGATGAAATAGCCCATCAGCACCGGCACCAGTGTGATTGCAAGCCCTGCCGAAGCTGCCATGGCATAGGTCTTGGTAAAGGCCAGCGGTGCAAACATCCGCCCTTCCTGCGCTTGCAACGTAAACACGGGAAGAAAACTGAACGTGATGATCAGCAGGGAAAAGAACAATGGCGGCCCTACTTCAACTGCGGCTTCAGTGACGGTTTGCCAATGTGTATTCCGGTCATAGGATTCATGCTCCATTTTCTTGTGCATGGTTTCGATCATGACGATGGCTGCATCAACCATCGCACCGATCGCAATTGCGATACCGCCCAGCGACATGATGTTCGCGTTCAGCCCTTGCGCATTCATGACCAGGAAGGCCGCCAGAATCCCCAAGGGCAGGCTTAATATGATGACCAGTGAGGAACGCAGATGAAGCAGGAAAAACAGGCACACCAGAATCACCACCAGAAACTCTTCCAGCAATTTATGTTGCAGGTTTTTCACTGCCCGGTTGATTAACGACGAGCGATCGTAGGTTTCCACTAT
Organism: uncultured Wenzhouxiangellaceae bacterium; assembly: GCA_964602895.1. Lineage (GTDB taxonomy): Bacteria > Pseudomonadota > Gammaproteobacteria > Xanthomonadales > SZUA-36 > JAWXBM01. The sequence goes on along the minus strand of CAZRTG010000034.1, from coordinate 6,013 downwards.
CTCAACACCGTCCGGCAGACTGCCTTGCAACGCAGCCAGCTTTTCCTTGACGCCGGCAATGGTCTTCAGGGCGTTTCCTCCAACGCGCATCACAATCACGCCACCTACCACCTCGCCCTCACCATTCAGTTCCGCCACCCCTCGACGCATTTGCGGACCAAGCCGGATATCCGCCACATCGGCAAGCCGAATCGGCGTACCTTTTTCATTCATGCCCAACGGGATGGCTTGCAGATCTTCAATGGAATCGATGTACCCGGTTGCGCGGACCATGTACTCCGCTTCACCCATTTCAATCACGGAACCACCGACCTCCTGGTTTCCTCTTTGAATGGCAGAACGAACTTTTGCAAGCGTCAGTCCGTAGGCCCTCAAGGCATCAGGATCGACTTCCACCTGGTACTGCTTGACCATACCGCCGATGGTGGCAACTTCAGAAACGCCCGGTATGGTCTGCAACTCATACTTGAGGAACCAGTCCTGTATGGAACGAAGTTGCGCCAGGTCATGTTTTCCGGATTTATCCTGCAAGGCATATTCATAAATCCAGCCGACCCCGGTTGCATCAGGTCCCAATGCCGGTTTGGCTGCAGCGGGCAAATTGCCCGCAACCTGGTTCAGGTACTCCAATACCCTCGACCTGGCCCAATAAAGATCCGTCCCATCCTCAAAAATGATGTAGACGTAGGAATCCCCAAAAAAGGAATAGCCACGAACCGTGGACGCGCCCGGCACCGAAAGCATGGCAGTGGTCAATGGGTAGGTAACCTGGTCCTCAACCACCTGGGGTGCCTGTCCCGGAAAGGATGTTTTGATGATGACCTGAACATCCGACAGGTCCGGCAGGGCATCTACCGGCGTATTGATCATCACCCAGGTGCCACTCACGGCAAGGATGGCACTCATGAATAGCACCAGAAACCGGTTGGCTACCGACCATCGAATGATGCGCTCAATCATGGTCCATCCCCTCATGCCCTTCATGTGCATTCGAGTCCGGGTCACGGTTCATGATGTGAATCTGGTCAATAACGAAACCGCCTTCCGGTGCTTTGAGCAGGGAGAAATGGATCTGATCATTGACCCTGAGCTGCTCCAGATCCACCGTTGCCATGACTTCGAAATTCATGGTCATGGCGGGCCAATCCAGCTCGGCAATCGCTTCATGCTCCAGCTTCACGCTGTGTTCTTCAGGCATGATCTTTTTCACCACGCCGCGACCGGCAATTCCGGGCTCATTCGCCCCTTCTGCTGCATTGCTGCTTTCACTCGAAGCACTTGCTGGCTTGGCCTGTACGGTGGCTTGCTCACCAAACTTGGCGGCAGCGGAAAAGACTTGCTTGATGGCATATTCACCGGCCAGTCCCTGGACCAACTCAACGCGGATTTCCTGGCCCGGCTTGATTCCGCTCAGGTCCACATCAGCCCGTACCGGGAATTCCATGGTCATACCGGGCCAGCCAAGCGTATCAATCGGTCCGTGGGAAATTCTTAACCGGTGGGCAGCTGCATCCACCGCTTCTACCTGTCCGCTGGCAAAAACGGTCGGAACATCCCTCTCGGAATCATCCACTTCCATCGACTCCAGGCGCCGGATACTGCCGGCCAGGCTGGCCTCTGAATCAATCAGGAACTGTGCTGAGGTGACCACTTCTTCTCCAGCGGAGATACCCGCCAGCACTTCCACGAATTCACCGCTTTCCAGCCCGGTCAATACCTCCCGGACTTCGAATTGTCCGTCACCGAGTGCCACCACAATGCGATTGACCCGAGGTGACCGGATCACTGCCTCTCTTGGCACACTCAAGGCATTCGGTTTCAGCCGCCCGTAAATGGATACCTTGGCATACATATTGGGTTTGAGGCGTTCATCCGGATTGTCGAACCGCAGTCGCACACGCAGCGTGCGTGTTTTGGGGTCAAGAACCGGGTAAATGTAATCCACCTGGCCGCTGAACACCGTACCGGGCAGATAGGCCAGCGTAGCCTCGGCCGCCTGGTCTTTCGCCACCCAGTCTGCCTGCGACTCATACACCTCTGCCTGAAGCCACACGCTGGACAAATCTGCCAGGCTCATAATGGGCGTATTGGGTTGGACGTACATGCCTTCACGCACACCGAGCGAAACCACAATGCCATCCTGCGGTGCCACCACTTCAATTTTTTCAGAAGCCACTCCTTTGGACGCCAGCGCTTTGATCTGCTCGGGAATCATGCCCAGCGCCCTGAGCTTTTCATCAGCACCCGCCAAAAGCCGATCACCGCCGCGCCGGGCAGCCTGTAAGTATTCCTTCTGTGCATTAACCAGTTCGGGTGAGTACAGTTCAAACAGCAAATCACCCTGTTTGACTCTTTGACCTTCCGTATCAACGCGAAGCTTCACAATCCAGCCCTGCACCCGCACATTGATGTAGCTGATATGCTTTTCATCAAAGCCGACGATCCCGGTTGCTTCGATACGCCGCCACAGGGGCCGGACTTCGGCTTTTGCCGTGCGTACACCCAGATTGTTTTGCACCGCAGGGCTGATTCTTACCCCGTCCCCGCCACCTTCAGCATCTTTGTAGACGGGTACGAGGTCCATGCCCATCGGGGATTTTCCAGGTGAGTCACGTTTGAAATTCGGGTCCATCGGTGCAACCCAGTAGAGAATTTCTTTCTCCTCCGTCGCTTTGCTGTTACCTCCCTCTGCACCAGGAGCAGCGCCATTGGAACTGATTCCAATCCACACACCCGCTGCCAGGGCGACAATCACCAATACCAAAGTAATAATGGTGCGATTCATTGCTGTTCTCCTTGCAAATACAGTAACCGGGCCTGTGAGATGAGTGCATCAGCCTGCAAGCCTGCATACTCCAGCCGAAGGTCAAACTCCGTGACTTGTGCGCGCAGCAAGGTGGTGAGATCGGTTAGTGAAGACTGATAGGCTTCCAGTGATGCTTCCGCGCTGTAACCGGCCTCCGGCAGCAGTTTGTTTTCATACAGCGCCAACCGTTCCTTTTGTCTCTGATACATGGCGGAATAGAATTCAAGTTCGCTGCGCATTCGTCTGTGCACGTCATCCAGGCTGAACTCTGAAGAAGACAACTCCGCTATTTGTGCTGCCAAAACGCGATCCTGGCGGTTTTTGGCAAACAAAGGCACATCCATGACCACCATCAATGAAACCTGATCCGCTTGCGAGCTGCCGTCCGGATTTCTACCGGAGCGTGCGCCATAGGTCAGATCGACTGAAAATTGCGGTTTGTAGTTCTGTCGCGCCAGTTCCACCCCGGTATCAGCAACCTGAACATTCTTTTGTGCCATCTGAACTCTGGGGTGGTTTTTCAGATTGGCTTCAATGGCATCCACAGACTGCAGGTTATCGAGTGGTGGCCAGCCAACCGAAATGGCACCAAATGCAGCATCACCGATCCACGTCGCCAACTTCGCCCGGGCTTGCTCCTCGGCCTGCTGAATCCGGGTTGCACGGTCTTCCACTTTTGCCAGCTCCACCGAAGCCTGCAGCACATCCTGCTGATAAACACGCCCGGTCGCGTAATAGTCCTGCGTTATGTCCAGCAAATCGGAAAACGTCACCGTGGCTGCCGAATTGATGATTGCCCTGTGTTGTTGTTTTTCAACTTCCAGGAACATTTCCCTGACTGCCAGAATGATTTGCAGTTTCTGGTCGCGCACTCTTTCATCCAGGCCGTCGGAACGAAAACTGATCTGCTCGGATTGAAGTGACCGACTGTGACCCCTGGGAAATTCCTGTACCAGGCCGATTTGTGGCTGTGTCGTCCCTTGCTGAGAGAGGCTGAAGGTGTCCGTCGGCACCGACATCAGGCCCATTTTTAACATCGGGTCCGGCAGTTGCCTGGCAGCAACTGCCATTTCATCCAGTGCCAGCTGACTGGCTTCAATGGCATTGATGCCCGGGTCATTTGCCAATGCCATCTGTTCTGCTTGCCCCAGGCTCAAGCCTGAGGCCGAAACGCTCGCCTGCATTGAAATTCCAGCAAGCAAAATGGCAACAACCATTGCATATCTATGGTTTAACATCGGTAATCTCCTTCAACTTCATGACGAATGCGATGCACACGCATCGCGGGTGCCGCATGAGGCGGCCTGCATGAATTGAAGTCGACCTATAGACGGATTCTCCGGGTACAGAGAAACACGGGGGGTGAGTTATTGCGGACAGGAACGTTCTGATTGAAGTTCAGTAAACCGGCTAGGTTCGCAGGTATATCGGCCAGTGGATCTGCCGGCAAACCCGGGAACGGTATGGATTGATGTGGTTTCGAAACCTCAGGGGTGACAACATCCGGGTGATCACAACAGCAATCATCGCTGAATATCGGGTTTTCAGCCGATCCGTGCGAGTGCGCAGGCGAGTGCCCAGGCGAATGATTGTGAATTTCACTTTTACCCGTCATCCCAGGATGCTGGCCATCCAGCAGGAATGCCTGCGAACAAGGGCTGATAATCACAGCCAGCAACGCAAACGCGACCACGCTCAGCTGTAATGCTGAATGACGTTTTCGACGAATGGTGGCAAACAGTGACACTTCAAAGCTCCTTTACCGGTTCAATGTTACAACGAAGTCTCGTGTGGTAACTCAATTGATGTTCCAGGTCGGCTTTATTATCGCTTTTAAACAAAGCCCGTTGCACAGGTATATCGACGATATGAATGATTTGTGTCATCAAGTCATCCGACTTCGATCAAATTCGTTGAATTGATGGCCGGTCGTTGGTACGTTCCCGACCGTCCTCCCTTGCTCAGAATGACCTGCCATAATTGTATATGTCGGGCGCGAAACGCCCCGGCACAGCTCATCAAATAGTAATTCCACATACGCTGAAATCGTTCATCGTAGCGCTTTCCAAGCCTGGACCAAGCCGAATTGATGCGCCTGTGCCAGGCCATCAGCGTCAGATCGTAGTAAGGCCCGAAACTGTGCCAGTCTTCCAGAACAAAATACGGTTCAATAGCCGCGCCTATTTGCGCAACCGACGGTAACATGCCATTCGGAAAAATATAGCGGTGAATCCAGGGGTCCGTGTTGCGGGCCGAGGTGTTTCCACCAATGGTGTGTAGCAAAAGCAGGCCGTCATCAGCTAACAATTCACGGCATTTCCTGAAAAACTCCGGGTAGTTCTTGCTGCCCACGTGTTCAAACATGCCAACCGACACGATCCGATCAAATTTACCCTGTACGTCGCGGTAATCCTGGCATCGAATGTCAATTGGAAGTTGCTGCAAACGCTCACGGGCCCATTTCTGTTGTTCCACCGAAATGGTAATACCAAGTACTTTTACACCGTAATGCCTGGCAGCGTACTGCGCCAGACCTCCCCATCCGCAGCCGACATCCAACAAAGTCATTCCCGGTGACAATTCAAGCTTGCGGCAGATCAACTCCATTTTGTCTTGCTGCGCCTGTTCCAGTGTGTCGGCATGTTCCCAATAAGCACAGGAATAAATCATCTGTGAGTCGAGCATGGCCTCATACAGGTCATTGCCAATATCGTAATGCTGTTGAGCGACCAGCTTGGCTCGTGAGCGAGTCTGGCGATTTTCAATACGTGCCAAAAGCCCGAGCCAAATGTTGGCGGGTGTATAGGCAAATCGCTGATGGGCCTTGTTACGAAGCAAGCGCTCGATCAACTCATCGATGCGCTCACATTCCCACTGCCCGTCCATGTAGGACTCACCCAGGCCAAGCGAACCCTGGCTGATGATTCGTCCCAACGCTCGTGAGTCCGTTATCTGTATATCGAATGGACGCGAGCCATTCAGCACCACATCTGAGGGTTCCAGTATTTTGGCAAGCAATCGCTCCAGGCTGCGATGCAGCTTTGGAATGGTTTTTACCAGCATAATATCAACCTCACCTCTCAACATTTATGTGCTAAACAACCTTGCCACGCAAGCGTAAGGCGTTGGTGATCACAGATGCCGAACTCATGCTCATGGCCACGGCCGCGATCATGGGTGAAAGCAACCAACCGGTCAGAGGATAAA
>CAZRTG010000033.1:19757-24535 GCA_964602895.1 uncultured Wenzhouxiangellaceae bacterium | reverse complement strand
TCGGCAGCACGGCTGCCTCCTACAAGCGAGCCATGCTGTGGGAGCGAGCCATGCTCGCGAATCAACCGGGTCGGCAGCATGGCTGCCTCCTACATCCAATTAACCCAATGGTCGGCAACAGGGATGCACCTAAAAGGATAGCCAGCCACGCTGCCAGGCCAGTGCGGCTGCGGCCAGCAAGGCGGCTGCCATTAACCACGGCATCCAATTGGTGCTGCGCCTGACGGCTCGTTCGGTCAATACTTTTTCCGGCCTCAAACCCGGCGCTTGCAATACCCAGCGGCAGGCTCCCACGCGGATTTCATCGCCGCTGTTGAGCAGTGCATCGCGGGTCACTTTGCCGTTGAGCAGAATTTCACCGCTGCCATCCAGTTGTAGCAGACGCAGACTGCCATCGGCTTGCAGAACAATTTCTGCCTGTTGCGCAGCGACCTTTGGATCATCCACCTGCAAATCACAGGCAGCGTCGCGGCCTATCAGTGTCCGTTGGCCCAGATCATGTGACAGTCCGGCTACTTTGCCGGAGGCGCCTTTTAATCGGTAAGTATTCATCATCAGTCTACATAGGTGCAGGTGGCTGGCCAGACAAGTTCTGCAACAGGTTTCACGCCACATTTTCCATTACAGCTCATTAATCACCTCACGCATCACCACGGTAGCGTAAGCACCGGCAGGTAATGAGAACTCCAGCAGCAGGGTGTCTGACTGGATATCCCAGGCGAGATCATTCACACGCAAGCGCAAGCCGCGACGCTCGGTATCCACACCGAAACTGGCCAGACTGTCGATAGCGGCATGATAGGGGGCCAATACTGCTTGCTCCAGCTCAAACGCAGCTTTTTGTGTTTCCATGCCACCGCGTCCCGGCAACGGCCCGGTAGGGTGCAAATCAAACTGGGCACAACGTTGTCGCAGGCTCTGATCAAGTTTCGCACAGAGAAAAATCGAATGCGTGCCATCCAGCATGGCCAGTTCACCCTCCAGCAGCCGGTTCCAACTGCCGTCGGTCACACGCGCTGCCAGCACCTGGTTGAACAGGAAGCTGCGCAAAGCCGACAGATAGATGCTGCGTTTGGCCCGTGGCAAACGCCCGCCCTGCTGTAGCCACTGTACCGCACGTGCCACATTGGCGCCGCCAAAACCGAACCGCTGCGGGCCAAAATAATTGGGCACGCCCTGTTCGGCCAACTGTTTGAGGCCAGGCTCCAGATTGCCCGGATCACCCTGTAATTTCCTGAGTAAAATGCGGAAACGATTGCCCCGTAAAACGCCACGACGCAACTTCTTTTCATGCAGCCTGACCTGCAATACCCGCACACCTGCTATGCCAGGATCGGCAAATTCTGCCGCTACACCCGCTTTCCACGGCAACGAAAACCACTGCCGGGTAACTGCGTGGCGGTCTTTCATGCCGGCATAACCCACATCGCGCGGAGAACAGCCCGCCGCCCGTGCCAGCTGACCCGCTACCCAATCGGTATTGGCGCCGGTTTTCTCTACCCACAGCCATAAATGCGAACCCTCGCCGGAGGGTTCAAAAGCCGGTAACTCTTCGACGACAAAGTCTTCCGGCTGAGAGCGCAACCGGCCACTGAGCGCGGGTTTGCCTTGAGCATAGGGCCATTCCGGTAAAGCCCATTGATCCGGATGAGTCATGCCTCCCGGTTATCCATCTTGCTGCAGCAGCACGATGGCCAGGGCAGCAATGCCCTCTTTACGGCCGCAAAAGCCCAATTGCTCTGTGGTGGTGGCTTTAACCGATACCGCATCCACATCCAGATGCATTGCGGCTGCAGTGATCTGGCGCATTTCCAGCACATGTGGCGCAATGCGCGGTGCTTCGCAGGCTATGGTCACATCCACATTCACAATCCCCCAGCCTTCCTGCTGCAACATGGCCACGACCTGCTGCAGCAAATCCATGCTGCTGACGCCGCGCCAACGTTCATCGCCGGGTGGAAAATGCTGACCGATATCGCCCAGCGCCGCTGCTCCCAGCAGCGCATCACACAAGGCATGCAGGGCCACATCACCATCGGAGTGTGCCGCCAGGCCAAGGTGGTGCGGAATCCGCACACCACCCAGCATGACGTGATCACCAGCACTGAAGGCGTGTACGTCCAGGCCCTGTCCAACTCTCAGTTTCATCCCGGGTAAAACCTCATTGGGCCGATCTCTTTTGCTGTCGCCGCAGAATGGCTTCAGCTATAGCCAGATCTTCAGCCCGTGTGATCTTGATATTGTCCACCGAACCTTTGACCAATTGAACCGGAAATCCGCTACGTTCCATGGCCTGGGCTTCATCGGTGGGTGCTGGTCCAAACTGTAAAGCCGCGGTAAGGCTCTGCAGCAAATCCTTCAGTGGAAACAGTTGTGGTGTTTGTGCAGCCCACATCATGGTTCGATCTACCGTGGCGATGATCTGACCGTCCTCACCTGCCTGCTTGAGGGTGTCGCTTACGGGCGTGGCCAATATGGCGCCACATTCCTCTTTTGCAGGCCCCTCACCCAAAACATGCTCTATCAAGCGCTCCAATGCTTCTGCACTCAGACACGGCCTGGCGGCGTCGTGTACCAACACCCATTCTGCTGCCGGATCATTTGTCAGAATGTACTGCAAACCATTCAGTACCGTGCGCGCACGAAAGTCTCCACCGGTGATGGTATTCAGTTCGGGAAAATCCGGCCGTACGAGTTCGTCATACAGACCATCGTCTGCAGAGATTGCAACCGTAACAGCAGTCACAGCCGGGTGTTGCTGCACCGCCGCAATGCTGTGCGCCATCACCGGCTTGCCCAGCAGACTGGCGTATTGCTTGATGATGGTGCCGCCGAAACGCAGACTTTGACCGGCCGCCGGCAGAAGCGCATGAATGTGTGCCCTAATGCTCATCGGGGTCGCTACCCACACCGGGAACCACCAGGTAAAATTCCTCTTCTTCCTGAACCATGCCCAGCTCGCTGCGCGCGCGCTCTTCTATGGCTTCGATACCTTCCCTCAAGTCCGCTACTTCAGCTTCCAGTTCCTGGTTGCGTTGCTGTAACAGGGCATTTTCCTGTACCTGTTCCTCAACTTTCAGCTCCAGTCGTTTGACATCCGTGAACCCGCCCTCACCCAGCCATAGCTTGTATTGCAGCATGGCCAACAGTATCAACAGAACGACCAGCAGGATGCGCATGATGGCTGCTACTTTTTCCAGTTGGCAATATTATTAAAGGCCTTGCGGCCCGCGTAAACACCTCGTCTGCCCAGCGCTTCTTCAATTCGCAGCAGTTGGTTGTACTTGGCTACCCGGTCAGAGCGGCACAATGAGCCCGTCTTGATCTGGGTAGCGGTAGTGCCAACCGCCAGATCGGCAATGGTAGCATCTTCAGTTTCACCGGACCGATGCGAGATAACGGCACTGTAGTTTGCATCACGTGCCATTTCGATGGCCGCCAGGGTTTCGCTCAGGGTGCCAATCTGGTTGAATTTTATCAGGATGGAATTGGCCACTCCCAGATCGATACCCTGCTGCAGGATGGCTGTATTGGTGACAAAAAGATCGTCACCCACCAATTGGCATACCTTGCCCACACGATCGGTAAGCAGCTTCCAGCCATCCCAGTCTGCCTCCGCCATACCGTCTTCAATGCTGATGATGGGGTAGCGGGCTACCCAATCAGCCAGATAGTCGGTGAATTCTGCCGCATCAAAACTGCGATTTTCAGAGTCCAGGTGATAACGACCGTCCCGATAAAACTCGGATGAAGCCACATCCAGCCCCAGAAAAACCTGCTCACCCACGCGATAGCCGGATTTTTCGATGGCTTCAAGAATGACCTCAATAGCGGCTTCATTGGACGGCAAATCCGGAGCAAATCCGCCTTCATCGCCCACTGCAGTGCTCAAACCTCGCGCAGACAGCACCGATTTCAGGCCATGAAAAATTTCTACACCACAGCGCAGTGATTCGGAAAAACTGTTGAAGCCTATCGGCAAAATCATGAATTCCTGCATATCCACGCTATTGTCCGCGTGCGCACCCCCATTGATGATGTTCATCATGGGCACCGGCAACACCAGTTCCTTGCCCTGCAGTCCCGAGCTTTCTGCCAGTCGGGCCCACAAGGGCAAGCCCTGCTCTGCCGCCATGGCATGCGCTACAGCCAGTGAAACGCCCAGCAAGGCATTGGCACCCAGATTGCCTTTGTTATCACTGCCATCCAGTGCCAACATGCGTTGATCGAGGCTTTCCTGATCGCCGGCATCGGTACCGACCAGGGCCTTGGCCAACATGATATTGACGTTAGCCACTGCCTGCAAAACGCCTTTACCGTCATAAACGCTTTTGTCACCATCACGCAATTCGATGGCTTCGCGTGTTCCGGTGGAAGCACCGGAAGGTACGGCTGCGCGACCAAAAGCACCGGATTTCAGCAATGCCTCCACTTCCAGTGTGGGGTTGCCGCGGGAATCGAGAATCTGTCTTGCGTGCAGGGTTTTGATACGTGACATTACAATAATTTTCCTGGCTATGGTTTTAAGGAATCTCTGATTTCAGGGTGTCCAAAGAAGTTTTCAGAAATAAATTGGTGATGCTTCGTTGTCTGGATTCAGCAAATCATGTCCACCTGATGGCTTGCGATGATTTACCGCAAGTGGCGTTACTGCTCACCCTAAGGAGCACTTTTGCTCACCCTATCCAGAGCTTGCAAAGTTTCCAGCAGGCCCTCCAATTGATCCAAAGGCCAGGCATTGGGGCCATCGGAAAGTGCCTTGTCCGGGTCAGGATGCG
>CAZRTG010000033.1:0-19657 GCA_964602895.1 uncultured Wenzhouxiangellaceae bacterium | reverse complement strand
TCCAAAGGCCAGGCATTGGGGCCATCGGAAAGTGCCTTGTCCGGGTCAGGATGCGTTTCCATGAACACGCCCGACACACCCACCGCCACGGCGGCGCGGGCAAGTACCGGGATGAATTCCCTTTGCCCACCTGAGGTGGTGCCCTGCCCACCGGGTAACTGCACCGAATGGGTGGCATCGAATACCACCGGACAACCGGTTTCGCGCATCACGACCAGCGACCGCATATCCGAAACCAGATTGTTATAGCCAAAAGAAGCACCACGCTCGCAGACCATGATCTGTTCGTTGCCTGCAGCCCGGGCTTTGTCGACTACATTGACCATTTCCCAGGGGCTGAGAAATTGCCCTTTTTTGATGTTCACCGGGATACCGGCCTGTGCCACGCGGGTAATGAAATTGGTCTGGCGACACAGAAAAGCCGGTGTTTGCAGCACATCGACTACGGCTGCCACAGCCTGCATATCGGTGTCTTCATGCACATCGGTGAGTACCGGCACACCAATCTGCTTTTTGACTTCGGCCAAAATTCGTAGCCCTTCATCCACGCCCAGACCCCGAAAACTCTGTCCGGAAGAACGGTTGGCTTTATCAAAAGAGGATTTGTAAATAAACGGTATGTCCAGTCGCTGGCATATTTCTTTCAGTTGCCCGGCCGTGTCCATGGCCAGTTGTTCCGACTCGATAACACAAGGGCCTGCGATCAGAAAAAAAGGCCGCTCCGGACCGACTTCAAAACCACATAATTTCATAGCCTGGCCACCTGTGCCGGCAGCTCTCCCTGCTGCGATTGCAAAGCTGCTTCGATAAAGCCGGTAAACAACGGATGGCCTGAACGGGGTGTGGAAGTGAATTCCGGGTGAAACTGGCAGGCCACAAACCAGGGGTGTGTGGGCAATTCAATCATCTCCACCAGTGTTTCATCCATGGACATGCCGGATAAAACCATACCGTGTTTCTGCATTTCATCACGGTAGTGGTTATTGAACTCATAACGATGGCGGTGCCGCTCGGTAATGATTTCCCGGCCGTAAAGCTGGCGTGACAAAGAGCCCTCGCGCAGACGGCAACGCTGTCCTCCCAGACGCATGGTGCCACCCAGATCGGATTCTTCATGGCGCTTTTCCACCTTGCCGCTGCGATCCAGCCATTCGGTGATCAGGCCTATAACCGGGTGCGGCGTCTGTTGATCAATTTCGGTGGTGTTCGCGCCCGCCAAACCACAGACATTGCGTGCAAACTCCACGACTGCGGCCTGCATACCGTAGCAGATGCCCAAATAAGGAATACCGTTTTCACGTGCATATTTAATGGCATTGACCTTGCCTTCAAAGCCACGCTCGCCAAATCCACCCGGTACCAGGATGGCATCTACACCCTCCAGTTGGCTCAGGTCACCGCTGTCCAGATCATCCGACTCAATACGCTTGAGGTTGACCCGGATGCGTTGCCGCAAGCCGCCGTGCGCCAGAGCTTCGGTGAGTGATTTATAGGCATCGGCGTGCTCAACGTATTTACCCACCACCGCCACGGTCACATCAAAACGGGTGTTGATGCTGCGATCCACCACTTCACGCCAGTCATCCAGTCTGGCCGGCCCGGCTGTGAGACCCAGGCGCTCCACCACGATATCGTCCAGCCCCTGTTCATGCAGCATGACCGGAATATCGTAAATGCCCTTTTCGGCATCCAGTGCCGTAATGACCGCTTTGGTCGGGACGTTGGTAAACAGTGCGATCTTTTCGCGTTCTGCGTCTGTGAGTGGAATTTCCGAGCGACACAACAAAACGTCCGGTTGTATGCCGATGGAGCGCAATTCTTTCACCGAGTGTTGCGTGGGCTTGGTCTTGACTTCATTGGCCGCGCGCAAATAGGGCACCAGGGTCAGGTGCATGAACATGGCATTGCGACCATATTCCACGCCCAGTTGACGAATGGCTTCGAGAAAAGGCAAAGACTCGATATCGCCCACCGTGCCGCCAATTTCAATCAACGCCACATCAAAGCCTTCAGAAGCCTGCTTGACCCATTCCTTGATTTCATCCGTAACATGCGGAATCACCTGCACGGTGGCACCCAGGTAATCGCCACGACGTTCCTTCATGATGACGTTGTTGTAAATCCGCCCGGTGGTGCAGTTATTCAACTGGCTCATGCGGGTGTGGATAAAACGCTCGTAATGGCCCAAATCCAGGTCGGTTTCGGCTCCGTCCTCGGTTACGTACACCTCGCCATGCTGGAATGGGCTCATGGTGCCCGGGTCCACGTTGAGGTAAGGATCCAGCTTGACCATGGTCACTTTGAGACCACGCGATTCGAGTATGGCAGCAAGCGATGCGGCAGACAGCCCCTTGCCCAATGAAGAAACCACGCCGCCGGTAACAAAAACGAGAGAAGCCATGCCAGAACCTTGTGTAGAGAAATTTTGATTGAAAAGGCCGGGGGTTTTGAGCTCAGTCTGATCTTTCCCGGGTTCTGGAAGAATATTGTAATGCAACGCCTCCAGGCTTGCATACCTATCCGGGAATCCTCTCATGCATTCCCGTCCAAAAAACCCTAGAATGCGCGCATTCAAATGGATGCAGTACTATGCAAGAAGACCAAAGACCAGAGCAGAAACAGACAGCGCCTGAAAAAAATGACCGCTGGAACCTGTGCTTCACGTCGACCGACTTCATACGCTTGATGGTCCTGATGCTCTACAGCGGTATTGTATCAGCCAGCGAAATCAATGGTGATACCGTTGAAGAGCCCTGGTCAGTGAAACAATGGACCATCCAGACCTCAGTCTATACCTGGCACTGGAATCCGGAACCCGACCACAACAATCAACAGCATATGATTGCGGTGAAAGGTCAGTTCAACAATGAATGGCTGGTGGGAGTGACCGCTTTCCGCAACTCTTTTGACCAAAGCAGCCAATTGGTCTATGCCGGTATGCGGTGGAATTTGTTCAACTCGGATTATTTTTATTTCAAACTGATGGGTGGGCTGATACACGGCTACAAGCGGCCCAATCACAACAAAATACCTCTGAACGGGCTGGGCATTGCACCGGTCATCCTGCCGGCCCTTGGCTTTCGGTATCAAAATCTGATGTTGGAAACCACTTTTGCCGGGATTGCCGCTGTGACGGTTACCATAGGAATTTCTTTCTGATCCAATTCAGAGAAGCTCTGATTAATTCATCCCTGAATTATCAGAGCACACAAAACAAAAAGTGTGATTTTTGTTTTGCTTCATTTTCAATGATTTACAATCATCGAAAATGGCGGCACATCCATGTGCCACGGAAACTCTGAATAAATCAGAGTTTTCTCAATTTCATTCGACCGGTGGTGGCGTTTAAAATCCGTTACCATTCACCCCGGCGACCCGGCAAAATTTCAAAACCCGCTTCAGTGCGTTTATTCAACGGAGTTCCATGAGCAAGCAATACCAGGCCAGTGACATCGAGGTCCTGACCGGACTCGACCCGGTCAGACGCCGGCCAGGCATGTACACCGACACGACACGGCCCAACCACCTGGCCATGGAAGTCATCGACAACAGCGTGGATGAGGCGCTGGCGGGTCATGCCCGGCAGATCAATGTCATCGCCTATGATGACGGTTCGGTTGAAGTCAGTGACGATGGTCGCGGCATGCCAGTGGATATTCACCCCGAACAGAAAATTCCCGGTGTCGAACTGATCCTCACGCGCCTGCACGCGGGCGGCAAGTTTTCCGACAAAAATTACCAGTTCGCCGGTGGTTTGCACGGTGTGGGTGTGTCGGTAGTCAATGCACTGTCCAGCAAACTGGAAATCTGGGTCAAACGCGATGGCAATGAACACTTCATGGCCTTTGCCGATGGCGACAAATCCAGTGACCTGACCGTCATAGGCAGCGTTGGCCAGCGCAACACCGGCACACGCATCCGTTTCTGGCCCAACGCCAAATATTTCGATTCGCCGAATTTTTCCATGTCCCGGCTGCGCCATTTGCTACGTGCCAAAGCGGTACTTTGCCCGGGGCTGGTGGTCAGTCTGAAAATCGACAAAACCGGTGAAAAAGAAGAATGGTGTTACCAGGAAGGCCTGGCCGACTACCTCAGTTCCGAACTCACCGATTACACCTGTTTGCCACAGGAACCCTTTACCGGCCAGATGAAAGGCGTCGATTCTGAAGCCAGTTGGGCCATTTGCTGGCTGCCCGAAGGCGGGTTGCTGCAGGAAAGTTATGTCAATCTGATTCCAACTGCCCAGGGCGGCACACACGTCAATGGCCTGCGGACCGGCATGGTGGAAGCCTTGCGTGAGTTTTGCGAGTTGCACAGCCTGCTGCCGCGAGGCCTGAGGTTGGCACCAGAGGACGTTTGGGACAAGGTAGCGTACATCTTATCGGTCAAACTCAGTGACCCCCAATTCAGTGGCCAGACCAAAGAACGGCTTTCATCACGTGCTTGTGCCGCATTTGTATCGGGCATTATCAAGGATGCCTTCAGCCTGTGGCTGAACACACATGTTGCCGATGGCCACGCGATTGCACAACTGGCCATCGACAACGCCCAAAAGCGTCTTAAATCCGCCAAAAAAGTGGTGCGCAAGAAAGTTACCTCTGGCCCTGCCCTGCCCGGCAAGCTGGCCGATTGCAGCTCACAGGACCTGGCCCATACCGAACTCTTTCTGGTGGAAGGAGATTCTGCTGGCGGCTCGGCCAAACAGGCACGCAACCGTGAATACCAGGCCATACTTCCCTTGCGTGGCAAAATTCTCAATACCTGGGAAGTGGAATCCGACTCGGTCTTGAGCAACCAGGAAGTACACGATATTTCGGTGGCCATAGGTGTGGACCCGGGCTCCAACCACATCGCCGACTTGCGTTACGGCAAGGTGATCATCCTGGCCGATGCCGACTCGGATGGCCTGCACATCGCCACACTTTTGGCAGCGCTGTTTCTCAAGCACTTCACCGCATTGGTAGAAACCGGACATATATTTGTCGCCATGCCGCCGCTGTATCGCATCGATGTGGGCAAGGAAACCTATTACGCACTGGATGATGAAGAACGCAAAGGCATCTACGAACGCATCACCGCTGAGGGTAAAAAGGGTAAAGTGACAGAAACCCGCTTCAAAGGCCTGGGTGAAATGAACCCATTGCAGCTGAGGGAAAGCACGGTGGATCCGGACACACGGCGACTGGTGCAACTCACCGTGGAGAGCCACAGCGCTACCAACCAGGTGATGGACATGTTGCTCGGCAAAAAACGTGCCGGAGACCGGAAAACCTGGCTGGAAGAGAAAGGCAATCTGGCCACGATTTGACCGGACCGCAAGGGAGCCCCGTTTCCGACAAACCAGGAGTTTCAGAACATGAGCGACAGCCAACACATCGAAAGCATCATCCGCAACTATCTTGAGGCTGTAACAGCAGGATCCAGGCAGTCACTGGAACTGGCAGATACCATTGAAGTGGCTGGGCCCATGCTGCCCGAACCCCTGCACGGTACGGACGCCGTGTCCGAGTACCTGCAACAGATCGCTCCCTTCATTGCCCGGACTGAAGTGCTGGAAATCGTCATCGACCGTAACTCGGCCGCTGTACGGGTTCTGATTCACGGTATCCAGGGTGTAGAAATCGAGGGTGCTTTTTTCTTCCGCATTTACCAGGGCCAGATCAGCCGGGTACGTTCCTTGTTTGATACCCGGGTCTTGATGGCTGGCGGCGCTGCGTGAAAAAGGCAAACACTGACAGACATGAATGAACCTATGAAAATCGGGCAATTTGCCAGCACCACCTGGGCTGATGTGCTGGAGCGTAAACAGATTATGGATTCCGGTATTCGCCCTTTGTGGGCTGACATGCCGCGAATTGCCGGTCCGGCTTATCCCGTGGCCTGTGCGCCAGGTGACAATCTGATGCTGCATGCAGCAATTTATCGTGCACCGGCGGGATCGGTGGTCGTGGTTCAGGCGGGTGATCTGGACTATGCCGTGGCAGGAGGCAATGTTTGTGCCACGGCACAGAAAAACGGCATTGTCGGCTTTGTCATCGACGGACTGATACGTGACCTGGGTGAGGTGCGTGACTGCAGATTTCCGGTATTTGCCCGGGGACTGATCCCGAAACCAGGTGCCAAGCATGGCGCAGGCATCCTCAACGGTGCCATCACTTGCGGCGGCGTGCGGGTAGAACCTGGCGATTGGGTGATCGCTGATGAAGAAGGGATTGCCGTAGTGCCCGAGAGCCGGTTGGTAGAGCGTTATGAAGCTGCCGTCAGCAAAGACGCCAGGGATAAAGCACAGAGCCTGGATGAATGGGAAGCCAGCCACCGCGCCAGCGTTGAAGCCATATTGACCAAAAAAGGGCTGGCCTGAAGCCTTCAGCCAAGTCAGTATCCTCCGGCAAGACTGCGGGATACTTACTCCAATTTTTAACTTAATTTGCCCCGTCCCCTTTTTACACCCCGACTTGCCTTTTTGACTGCAGGCAGAAGAGTGCTAGTATCAAAGCCTGTAACCAAACAATTAAAAGGATTTTGTTAAGAGCGCAACTCAAGGGGGAGCTCATAAAATGAAACTGGCCTCGACTGGAACCACTGGTTTTATATTGTTTTGCTCACTGTTTTTTTGTTCATCGACGGTATCGGCGCAGGTCTGCAGTCCATCAAGCGTCATACTCAATACGCAGGCCGCAATTAATAACTTCCAGACAACGTTTGGCCCTTGCACTACGGTCAGCGGCTATATGGAAATTTCCGGCACAAACATCCAGGACCTTGACGGGCTATCCGGGCTCACCTCGGTGGCGGGCAACCTTTGGATTCATGACAATCCAGCTCTGACCAGTATCACTGGCCTGCAAAATCTGTCCGGGCAAGTAAATCGTATAATCGTTGCGTTAAGTCCCTTACTGACCAGCATAGATGCCTTTTCCGGTATTACAGGTACAACACGTGTCTATATTGATACCACTGCAATCACTGATGTGGATGGTTTAAGCGGGCTCTCCGGGAATATTTTTGAGTTGATTCTCTTCAATAACCTCTCGCTGGCCAATTTGAATGGCTTGACGGGCGTAACGGGCACCAGCGTGAACCTCTGGCTATGGAATATGCCGGCACTGACGAACATCAACGGTTTAAACAATATTGTTGGCGTGGTCGACCACCTTAGTTTGGTAGCTTTGCCGGTAACCAGCCTGGCGCCTTTGGACGGTATCAGCGGCATTATCAAAGCTGTGCATATCAACGACATGCCCAAGCTGGTCAGCACCAGTGGTCTGTCCGGAATTTCAGGCGATATTCATGACCTGCAAATAATCAATGATGCCGCTTTAACCAGCCTGGCAGGACTGGAAAATGTGACTGCAGCCAGCACCCGCGTGCAGTTGGAGGATAATCCGCTACTCCCAAATCTGGACGGGCTTGCCGGGTTGACGGGTACCGTTGGGAAAATAAATATTGCAAAAAATGCGATCCTTTCGAATGTGGATGCACTCGGAAACATTGGTTCAAGCATCGGCGATGTTTACATTGCCAACAACGCCCAGTTACTCAGTGTCAACATGTCGAACCTGGCGTCGGCAGGCAATCTTTTCTGGATCAACAACAATCCGGCAATGACCAGCATCAATGCTTCGTCCCTGGTCGCGGTCACTACAGATTTCACCATTGATGGGAACACCAGTCTTGCAAACCTGGATAGCTTTGCGAGCTTAATCAGCGTAGGTGGTAACGTCAACGTGACGGGTAACACCGCCCTGAAAACGTGTACAGGCTTAAAGGCATTACTGGATCAGGTGGACAACGGTCCAGCGGGCCCTGGGCCTGGCCCTGCGGGCGTTCCCGATGTGGGAGGGCAAGTCACGCTGTCTGACAACCTGTACGGCTGCTACAACAAACTCTTCATCGATGGTTTTGAAGCACCATGATCACTTAAAGGGGACGGGGCAAATTAAGTCATAAACTGGAGCACTACTTACACTCCCAGCTTGAGTGATTTAAACTGCTTGCCTGTCTATTGGTTTCTCCTTTGTGTGATGCCTGGCGGATCATACTTGGAACCGACTGTGAAATTTCCAGAACTGCCAAATTTTACATCCTCCCAGCAGAGCCGGAGGTCTCCTTATTTTACTGGCTTATCATGAATTAAATTCAGCAATTTGATTTACAAACTGCCTGCTACCTGTTTCGAGTAATCAACCATGAGTGAAATGACCCTTTCCTTTACCGACCACGAAAGGATTCCTTTAAAGGATTATGCCGAGAAAGCGTATCTGGATTATTCCATGTACGTGGTGCTGGACCGCGCACTGCCGCATGTGGGTGACGGCCTCAAGCCGGTGCAGCGGCGCATCATCTATGCCATGAGCGAGCTGGGCCTGAGTGCGACCTCCAAGCACAAGAAATCTGCCCGTACGGTGGGTGATGTGATCGGCAAGTTTCATCCGCACGGTGATTCGGCCTGCTACGAAGCCATGGTGTTGATGGCTCAGCCGTTTTCATACCGCTACCCACTGGTGGATGGCCAGGGCAATTTCGGCTCGCCGGATGATCCGAAATCCTTCGCAGCCATGCGGTATACCGAATCGCGACTCACGGCTTATTCAAAATCCCTACTCAGCGAACTGGGTATGGGCACGGTGGATTGGCAGCCCAATTTCGACGCCAGCCTCAAAGAACCCACCCTGCTGCCGGCGCGGCTGCCCAATGTGTTGCTCAATGGCAGCATGGGCATTGCGGTCGGTATGTCCACCGATATTCCGCCTCACAATCTGCGTGAAGTGGTCAGCGCCTGTATCCGCTTGCTGGATGAACCCAAGGCCACGGTGGCTGACCTGTTTGAACACATCAAAGGTCCGGACTACCCCACCGACGCCGAAATCATCACACCGCCGGAAGAACTGCTGAGCCTGTACGAAAGCGGCAACGGCTCGGTGAAAATGCGCGCCATCTGGGAGCGTGAAGACAGTGAAATCGTCATTACGGCCTTGCCACACCAGGTATCACCGGCCAAGGTGCTGGAACAGATTGCGGCCCAGATGCAGGCCAAGAAACTGCCCATGGTGGAAGACCTGCGTGATGAATCGGATCACGAAAACCCGACGCGTCTGGTCATCGTGCCCCGCTCCAACCGGGTCGACCTGGAGCAGTTGATGAATCATCTGTTCGCCACCACCGATATGGAGCGTAATTACCGCGTCAACCTGAACATCATCGGTATCAATGGCAAGCCGCAGGTGATGGATTTGCGCTTCCTGCTGAAAGAGTGGCTGGAATTCCGTCTGGCTACTGTCACCCGGCGGCTGAACTACCGGCTGGACCAGGTGGTCGATCGCCTGCACATCCTCGAAGGCCTGCTGATTGCGTTCCTCAACATCGATGAAGTGATCCGTATCATCCGCAGCGAAGACGAACCCAAGCCTGTGCTGATGAAATCCTTTTCGCTCACCGCCACCCAGGCCGAAGCCATACTGGAATTGAAGCTGCGCCACCTGGCCAGGCTGGAAGAAATGCGCATCCGCGGCGAACAGGAGGCACTGGATGAAGAGCGCAAATCGCTGGAACAGCTGTTGGGTTCCAAAGCCCGTCTGAAAACCCTGATCAAGAAAGAATTGCTCGAAGATGCCGAAGCCTATGGCGACCCGCGACGCTCACCGATTGTTGTGCGCGAATCGGCACATGCCCTGAAACAGGAAGATCTGGTGCCGTCAGAACCCGTGACCATCATTCTGTCCAAATCCGGCTGGGTGCGTTCTGCCAAAGGCCACGATATCGATGCCGCCGCGCTGAACTACCGGTCAGGTGATGAATACCTGCACAGTGCGCAAGGCCGCAGCAATGAGCAGGCGGTATTCCTGGATACTTCCGGCAGAGCTTATGCCCTGACCGCGCACGCCCTGCCATCAGCACGCGGTTTGGGCGAGCCTTTGAGCAGTCGTTTCAGCCCTGCTGACGGGGCCGGCTTTCTCTACTGTATTGCCGGCGATGCACAACGAAAAATCCTGCTGGCCAGTTCCTATGGCTATGGCTTTGTCACCCAACTGGAAAACCTGCACAGCCGGATGAAAGCCGGCAAGGCGATGATATCGCTGCCGGGTGACGCACTGCCGTTGGAGCCAGCTGCCGTTGATCCGGTCCACTCGAATACCGTGGTTTGCGCGACCTCGGATGGCTATTTGCTGGCCTTCCCGTTACAGGACGTACCCGAACTGGCCAAAGGCAAGGGCAACAAGCTGATCAATATTCCACCCAAACGCCTCAAATCAGGCGACGAAGTGGTGGTGGGACTGGCGGTTATCGGCGAAAAAGATGAAATTCTGGTCTGGGCTGGCCAGCGCTATTTGCGCATGGGAGAAAAGGACATAGACCACTTCCGTGGCGAGCGCGCACAACGTGGCCGCAAGCTGCCACGTGGCTTCCAGCGAGTGACCAGAATCGAGATTGCAAAGGAATAGAAACCAGGCAGTCTCTGATCAGTGACCCGGACTACAGCACATCCCAGGGGTACTGGACTTTTTCAAACATGAAGTCGGCCAGCGACTTCTCTGCTTCATCCTCGTTCTTGAGAATTTGCCGCAGATTGCCTTTCATGCGCCGCTTGGCTTGCTGACTGAACAGATGTGCAATGGCCAGAGCCTGGGCATACTGCGGGCTGTCATCCGGCTGCATTGAACTGACCCGCGACAACACGGCCAAACCGACGAACAGGTCAATGGCAACTTCCGCGACCCGTTGCTGTGAATACTGCATGTCCGTAATGGCCTTACCGTGCCGGCGTAACAATACATCGGACAAACGCGCCAGCTCCAGGGTGTATTTTTCAAAAATCAGGGCATCATCCCGAAGGCTGGCCGGTACGGCGTCTACAATCCGGTCCTGGCCCAGGGTAGTCAGTTGGGTAATTTTGCGCCCTGCATAGCTGCTCAGCAGTCCAAAACCTTTGATCGGATGATCAAAGATATCACCGGTAGCCGATTTCAATTCCTGCAACACCGAAGCCGGGGTTTTCAAGCCGGACAAGGCAATGAATAAACGCAGGATTTCCGAGGTTCCTTCAAAGATGGTCAGGATTCTGGAGTCGCGCAGGATGCGCTCGTACGGAAGTTCCTTCATGTAGCCACTGCCAGCGGCAATCTGCATGGCTTCATACGCGGTACGGTACATGGCTTCAGAAGCAAATACCTTGCTGATTGCCGCCTCTATGGAGTAATCATTTGACCCCGAGTCGATGTAGTGTCCCACCAACCAGACCACGCTTTCAGCCGCGAAGCAGTCGACCGTCATGCGGGCAATCTTTTTCTTGATCAAACCGAATTCGGCGATGCTTTGACCAAACTGTTTGCGTTCCAGCGCCTGTTGGGTGGCCAGGGCTATGCAGGTTTTCATGCCGCCCACTGCCCCACCGCCCAAACCGGTACGCCCATTGTTGAGTATGGACACAGCGATCTTGAATCCTTTGCCCTCCTCACCCAGCAGGTTTTCCGCCGGCAGCTGAACATCAGAAAAACTCACCGAAGTGGTTGATGACGCGCGAATACCGTGCTTGTCTTCCTTCTTGCCCGTGCTGACACCCGGCAGATCACGCTCGACCAGAAAAGCAGACAGCTTTCCGGCTTCGCCTTCGGTACGTGCAAACACGGTGTAGAAGTCGGCAATGCCGCCATTGGTAATCCAGATTTTTTCGCCGTTCAGTACCCAACTGCCGTCCGGGTTTTTAACCGCATTGGTTCTGATTGAGGCCGCATCCGAGCCGGAACCGGGTTCGGTCAGGCAATAAGCCGCAATCAATTCACCACTGGCCAGCCGCGGCAGATATTTTTTCTTTTGAGCTTCAGTACCGAACAACAGCAGACCTTTCATGCCGATGGAACTGTGGGCACCAATGGTGAGGGTTGCAGAACTGTCATAGCGGCTGCTTTGTTGCAGCACACGTGAATAGGCCGAATTGGACAGTTCAATTCCACCGTATTCCTCCGGGATAATCAGGCCAAAAAGGCCCAGATCACGCAAGTCCTGAATGAACTCTTCAGGTTGTTCGCCTTTTTTATCCCACTCATGAAAGTCCTGCTCCCGGTTTTCCAGAAAACGGTCTACCGACTCCACTATCATGCCCAGTGTCTCGGATTCGCTTGCATCGATACCGGGAAATGGCCAGAAACACGACTTCTCAATAGTGCCGCAGAATAATGATTTAACCGGGCTGATGGTGCGTTCAGTTGTCATTTGAGATGCCTCTGATTCATGATTGCAAGTGAATAGGCTTGGCCTGTTGGCACATGAATGTGCCAACAGGCCAAACAAAAACCACGCTTTTTGTTTGGCGTACTCTGATAATTCATGGATGAATTATTCAGAGCTTTCTTGAATTTAATGGAGTCTGACCGTTTTTTCCATTGGGAACTTTACTTGGACCGTCAGGGCTACCACGTAGCAGGCTGTAAAAAAATACGCAGGCCCCGGACCTGTGGCTGACCACATACCCCTGTCGGGAAAAGCGAATGATGTTTTGTCCTGGCATTTGTTACCGTTGACCGGGTGACAGTGAAAAGGAGAGTTCAGTGAACAAAGTGTGTGTGATCATCGGCGTTGGTCCGGGTAACGGTGAAGCACTGGCCCGTCGTTTCAGCAAGGGGGGCTATCAAGTGGCCATGCTGGCTCGCAGTGGCGCCTATCTTGAATCCCTGGTCAAACAGATTCCGAATAGCCATGCCTACGAATACGACGCTACCAAGATGCACCATGTGGAGAAAACGTTTCAGGCTATCGAACAGAAACTTGGACCGGTCTCAACCCTGCTTTATAACGCTGGAGGTGGGGTTTTCAAGAATGTAGAGGAGTCCAGTCTGGAAGATTTTGAAGACTGTTGGCGTATCAATGTACTGGGACTGGTGGCGGCAACCAAGGCCGTCCTGCCCCAGTTGCGCCAGCACGACATTGCCAACATCATCGTCACCAGCGCATCCGCCGCAACCCGTGGCCGTGCCAATACCGCACCCTTTGCCTCCGCCAAGGCCGCTCAACGCAGCCTGGCCCAGTCCCTTGCCCGCCAGTTCGGGCCGGAAAGAATTCATGTGGCCAACGTGGTGATTGACGGAATAGTGGACCTGCCGCGTAGCCGGGAGCGGCTTGCAGACAAACCGGATGATTTTTTCGTCAAGCCGTCTGCAGTAGCCGATGCCATCTGGACTCTGTGCCATCAAGACCCTTCAGCCTGGACGTCCGAACTCGACATCCGGCCTTTTGGGGAAAGCTGGTAGCTGCATTTTCCAGGGAGCTTTGAGCCCCTTTTCAGTCCATATAACCCCAACGCATGAGTTACTGCCAAACAATTCTTTGGCATGTTGGCGTACGAGCCCTATGCTCGTACCCGTTCATGCTCACCCACCGTTCCGGAGACCATCACGATGGCGATACAACAATTCCACGCCCGCGCCCGCCTGGAAGACGGCGTTAAAGTAGCCGTTCAATCCCGGCAGTTTTCGATCACCATCGATGAGCCCGAAGATCTGGGTGGTACGGATGAAGGCATGAATCCCGTGGAACTCCTGTTGGGTTCGTTGGCGGCTTGCCAGTCCATTGTGGCGCGCGTCTACGCCGAGCAGTTCAAAGTACAACTGGATGATTTTCAGGTTGAAGTGGTCGGCGATATTGATCTGGATGGTTTTTTCGGCAAGTCCGATGTACGGCCGGGCTATTCGGAAATCCGTTATAACTTTCATATCCAGAGCCCTTCACCGCAGGAACGTATCGACCGATTCATCGATCATTTACAAAAAGTGTGCCCGGTGGGCGATACCCTTGCCAACCAGGTCAAGCTGACACTGAATAACGTGGTGTTGAACCGAAAGGCTGCATAACAGCCTGCGCCGTTGTTTATTCAGCACACTGTCACCGTACGGTTTTTTGAATTCTTTCAGTTTCAACCAAAAAAGTGGCCAGGCTCATGTTTTGAAGTTTGCAGCCTGGCCACGATTTATCCGAACAGACCTTTAGGAAAGCTCTGAATAATTCAGAGTTTCCTCATGGCGTTTCGAGTTGAATGTCCCACATATAGTCGGAGTGTGAACCGCAGATAGCAGTGAATTCCGCACCGCTTGCATTGTCATTTCCATACATGGCTTCGATCAACTCGCCTCGAGCGGTCATCAAGGATTTATGGTCGCTACCGGTCATGGTCTGTAACCTGCGAAACTCTCCTCCTACCACATGCGATAACCAGCCCCAGGAAGTAAATTTACCGTCTGCCACAAACTTGTTCAGGATGGGCGCAAAATCCTTTTCCCAGATTTCATCCGCACGTTCTTCCTTGGTTTCCTCGCATTTATAGTAAACAGAGAAACCCGCTGCGCCACGGCTTTTACCTGCCGTACCACCCTCTGCTTTCCAAATGTAATCATCATGTGCATTGCATATTTTGCCAAATTCGTTGTCCGGATCTTTGTTTTCGGCATCAAGCCTTTTGTTCATTTCTGTTTGTGCATCAAGCAGGCCGTTTACACTGGGTGCCTGGTAGTACTGAACGCGCCGCCACTTGCCGCCAGTATGGTGTGCCATCCAGCCCCAGGCAGTAATCACGCCATCTTTTACCAACTGGTCATAGACCGGCGCATTCTGTGTCCTGACGATTTCATCAGCACGTTCCTGCCGGGTAACGTCACAGTAGAAGTAGGTGGCGTAGGTGAAGATCTCAGGCCCTTCCTCCTCGCTTTGCGCCAATGCGCCAAAATTGATAGCCATCAGGATTATAACTACGGTCAATCTTGTTAAGTTTCTCATTTGTGCTCTCCTTCACGCTGCTGGTTGCAACGAGTTCATCAATAGATATAGCAGATTGACCGGATTTTGCTGCAGGAAGCTTGAGACATTACTCAAGGAAGCTCTGAACAAATCAGAGCCTTGTTAAATACTGCCAATCGAAACATGGCGTAGCACCCAAATTTCGTTTATTGGTTGAATTTGTCGATAAAACTACGGATACGCGCCGCATTGGCACCGACGTCGCTGCGGCCAACCCGCGATTTTGAGCGCAGATCCAGGCGACTGCCTGTACCGTCGGCAACGATGCGTATGACCACATCATCTTTAAAGCCAAACCAGAACGTGGTGGCGGTCGCTTCGATGCGCCCCTCGTCCGGTTCCTCGGCGACGATCTCCCAGCCCATGTCCTTCGCGGTTGCCAGCGCGTTGTTGAAAACCACGCCGGGTGACTGCGTAAGCACGAGCGTTGTCAGATCCGGATAAGCTTCGCGCTGTTGCTTTGCGACCTCTTCGCCGGCGTATTCCGGCGGGTTGCTCGCACCAGCACGCAAGGGCAGCACTGCGACAAACACCGGCGGATTGGCGGTATCGGTGGTGATGTCGTGTATGGGCGGCACCGAACGTGCAGTACGGTAGCCATTCCACGGCATCCACGCGGCGCCGAGACCGATCAGCAACGCAAACACCAGCAGAGTTGCATTGCCTGCGCGGGTTTTCGGGATGATAAGCAACAGCAGTGCAACGACTGCAGCACCGGCGCCCAGGTACAAGGCCCAGCGCATCAGCACAAAGCCGGTGCCGAACGACCATAAACCGAATCGCGAACCGGGACCCGCCAGGGCCAGCAGCAGCAGTGCGATAACGGCCATTGCAAATACGAGCTTGGTGATTTTCATGGTCAGTCTCTTACTTGTAGTGCCGAATATAAGCAACGTAAATGCGACATTGTCAGAGTGTCACAAGACATGGAACAACAGGCTAACCGGCCTTGGCGCTGTGGGTCAGTGATAAACGTTTCATCAGCGGCAAAACGGCAATGGCAATCAGCGTGCAGACCAGGGCGGCAATGCCCAGCTTGTTGAAAAGGTTGGTGTAGATCGGCAACGACTCGAGCGGATTGGTGATGTCGCTCGGCACGCTGGCAAAAGTGGCAACCACGCCGCCCAGGTACTGGGCGATACCGGAAGCAACGAAATAGGCACCCATCATGAAGCCGCCCATGCGCGCCGGTACGTAACGGGCGATCATCGCCAGACCCAGGCCACTGACCAGCAATTCGCCCAAAGAAATGGCGCCGTAACCCCACACCATCAGCCAAGAGGACACTTTGCCCTGGCTGTCGGCCAACAGCCCGGAAGCGCCGTAGATGAAAAATCCGGCAGCCACCAGCACGAAACCGAAGGCAAATTTGGTGGCAATGGAAAGGTCCTTACCGGTCCTGCCTGCCCGCGTATAGGCCCAGGCCAGGATCGGGCTGAGTATGAAAATCCAGATCGGATTGAACGCCTGGAACTGCGCCGGTGACCAGTTCCACAGGTGCACGCCGAACACGTTGAAAGCCGGGTCGACATTGCGCAGCGCAAACAGGTTCAGCGAGGTCGACATCTGCTGGTAAAAGATGAAATAGAACACGGTCTGTATGGTCAGCACCAGGGCGGCGATCAATCCCGCGCGTTCACTGGTCTGGCCGGTCCGGATCAGGTAGGCAAAGATGACGATGACGACCACGCCGGCAATGTACACAAAAGCCCGGGCGACGTCCTGGTGCTGCAGGATGTAGGCTGAAGCAAAAACGGCCAACACGCCGCCTGCCAGTACAAGACCCAGCTTACCCCATTGCAATGGCAGCTCGTCCGGACCCGATCCAATGTGACTCATGGCGCGACGCATCAGGGCATAGTTGGCCAAACCCAGCACCAGACCAACGGCGCAGACCGCGAAGGCAATGTGCCAGCCCAGGCCGTTGCCGTAATGGGCGTTGGCATAGTCTTTCAGCCAGGGTGTCAGCAGCTGCGAAATCATCGCGCCCAGATTCACCGCCATATAATAATAAGTGAATGCACTGTCTATCTTCGAATCGTCACCCTCGTAGATTTTACGCACCAGGTTGCCGGCATTGGCCTTGAACAGGCCGTTGCCCACTACGATCACGCCCAGTGCGCAAAACAGGAACCAGACGCTTTGACCCGGCACCACCATCAGGCCGTAGCCAACCGCCAGGATCACCACCCCAAGCAGCATGGTGCGGCGTGTGCCGAGAATCGTGTCACCGATCCAGCCACCGATGGCTGGCGACACGTAAATCAGTGCCGCGGCGGCACCCCACACCAGCGTGGCGCGCTCGTCCGGAAAACCCAGTTGCTGAACCATGTAATAGACGATCAACGCCTGCATGCCGTAATAACCAAAGCGCTCCCACATCTCAATCAGGAAAATCGTGGTGAAGGAACGGTTCTTGGATGCAACTGCGGGTGCTGTATTCATAGGTTTTCCAATGCTATGGGTTTTTGGTCTCTTCTGACTTTTGCCGCTATGTTTGAGGTAAGGACATGCCGTGAACCGGCCAAGAATATCGCAATAATGGAGGTCAGAGTAAAATTTCCGCTATACCTTGCCTCAGTTTCAGCGAAACCCGGTTAGCTCACTCTGCCCCCAAATATCACCGGGAGAGGTTAGAATGGGACGTGAAAAACCATTCATCCACCCACATCGAATCGGCCCAGGCAAACAGCAAATCGAAAGCGGAAGCGCCCTGGGTAGCCCATCGTGGTTATGCCCTGCATTATCCGGAGAACACCCGTGAAAGTCTCATTGCCGCACTTGAAGCAGGGGCGGCCTTTGTCGAATTCGACATCCAGCTCAGCGCCGATGGGGTACCTGTACTTCTGCACGACGCGACACTGGATCGTACCGCTGGACGCAGCGGATCGGTATTTGATTTTGATGCGGCCGAGCTCGTCCGGATAGAGGTAAACGAGCAGTCGCGTCTGGGTAATGCCTTCACCGGTGTACACATTCCCTTGTTGAGCGACATTGCCTCCGAACTTGTCCTCTGGCCAGGGGTGACCGCCTTTGTCGAAATCAAGGAGAAAAGCCTGCAGCGCATGGGCCACAGTTTCACAGTGGATCGCGTGTTGACTGCATTGGGCGACGCCATCGGACAATGCGTCATTATTTCCTTCTCCGAGAAAGCCGTGCGACTGGCGAGACAACGCTCGGATTGCCGGATCGGCTGGGCCTTGCGCGAATGGTCGGAACGATATCAAGAAGTAGCTGACCAGCTCGCGCCCGAATATTTATTCTGCGACCACCTCGACTTGCCACCGGCCCCCACGCCTTTGTGGCCCGGACCCTGGCGCTGGGTGGTCTACGAGGTGGTTGATCAGGAACTCGCTACCCGTTTGTTCAGTCGCGGTGTGCACCTGGTTGAAACCATGGCCATTGCAGAAATGATGGGGTCGATGCCATCCGGTCTGCCAACGGCCAGGGGGGCAGATCTTGCCTGATTACGAGGTCGTAGTGATCGGCGCGGGTATCAACGGCGCCGGAGTGGCGCAAGCGGCAGCAGCGGCCGGTCACAAAGTGCTGTTACTGGACAAGGAAGCCCCGGCGGCCGGCACATCCAGCCGTTCCAGCAAGTTGATCCACGGCGGACTCCGCTATCTTGAGAGTTTTGAATTCGGACTGGTGCGCGAGAGTTTGCACGAACGCAGCTTGCTGCTGAAACTCGCACCCGACCTGGTTCAGTTAAAAGACTTCTACATTCCGGTGTATGAAGAAACCCGCCGTAGCCGCCTGGTGTTGCGAACGGGCTTGAGCCTTTATTGGATGCTTGCAGCAGGTGGCCCGGGTTCAAGCTTCGGATCCCTACCGCGCAAACGCTGGCACGACCTGGATGGCCTGCGCACCGAAGGACTCAAGGGGGTGTTTCGCTACCAGGACGCGCAAACAGACGATGTTCTGTTAACCCGGGCTGTGGTGGCCTCAGCCACCCGCCTCGGCGCGGAAGTGGTGTTCCCGGCGACAGTGGAAACGGTACATCTGCGAAAGAATAACTGTCAGGTTGACTATCGCTGTGGAGATCGGGAGCTGAGTGTTTCCACCATGGTTGTGGTCAATGCGGCCGGTCCGTGGGCCAATCAGGTGCTTGAGCACGTAACACCTGCGGTAACGGCGCTGCCCATGGAATTGGTTCGCGGTAGCCACATCATCGTGGAACGCCTGCAGTCGGTCGATTCTGCACATGCCGGATTTTACTATGTCGAGAGCCCCAAAGACGGGCGTGCCGTTTTCATCATGCCGTGGCAGGGAAAAGTACTGGTAGGTACCACCGAAGGCCGCTACCGCGGTGAGCCCGACGACGTGAGGCCCCTACCGCAGGAAATACGTTACCTCACCGACATCCTCCGGCATTATTTCCCTCTTTATCAATCGCCAGCAGCGGAAAAACCGCAACAGGCCTTTGCAGGCTTGCGCGTCCTGCCCGGTGGCGAAGGCCATGTTTTCCACCGCTCACGCGAGTTGATCCTGCACCCCGACCGGCCATTGCCGGCCGGGCCGCTCCGTTTGCTGACGCTCTACGGCGGCAAGCTGACCGTATGGCGCGCTACGGGAGAAAAAGCCATAAAAATGCTTGCGCCATCGCTACCGCAGATCAAACCCAAAGCCAAAACCAGCCAGCTACCACTGTTCTGACAATTGATTTGTGCCGGAATGATCAAGCAGCAGTAACGCAACAACAGTTGCACCGGCGCTGAGGTACAAACCCGGCGCATCAGCAGAAAGCCGGTACCGCTTGAAGTTGCGTTGTCAGCAGGACTGAAAGTTTCCGGCCGGAGTTTCGGCCTGCAAGATTGCAATGTGTAAAAATAATGTTAAAGTTGATGGTGCCAACATCGCCGGTCGGGGTGAG
>CAZRTG010000032.1:0-24928 GCA_964602895.1 uncultured Wenzhouxiangellaceae bacterium | reverse complement strand
CGATATCGCCGGACTTGAAGAAGTGGGCGATGCGATCGTAGAAGCGCTTGTTGGTGATCGCCACATCCGGGTCGGCCCGATACGGCTGCTGTATCCGGTGCAGGAATGCGTGTACCGGCGCCTGGCTATCCACACTGCCCCGCGGCAGGGCTTCCAGCAAACCGTCCAGCAGTTCCTCCAGCGGCACATCGCTGTACGTACCACGGGCAGTTTCTACCTCCTGGTCCAGCGCCGAGACGATCTGCTCCGGCGACAGCTCCGCGGTAAAACCACCGAGATTGAAATCGGACAGCACCACGCCGAGAAACAGTACCGTATCGGCCTGCTCGATATAAGTCCGCGCTTCGGGCATGCTGCCGGCACCCTGGTAGGCGCCAACACATTGGGGATGCTGCTCCAGAAAATCTGCCTTGCCAACAAACATGGATGCTGTCGGCAGGCCGGTTTTTTCGAGCAGGGCCAGTACTTTGTCCTGCAGATTTCCCCGGTGGATCTCATGGCCGGGGATGACAATGGTGCGTTTACCGCTGCGCACCCGGTCCGCAATATCACTGACCACACTGGCCACCGCATCTTCGTCTCGCAATGGCGGGAGTGACGCGAAAGCTGTCGGGGCGTCGCAGGCATGTACCTGTATATCCGTAGGAATCTCCAGATAAACCGGTTTGTTTTGCGACAGGCACAACCGCAGGGCTTCGTCGATATCCCGGGTTGCTGTCGCCGGATCATTCAGCACTGCGGCGTAGGCCGTTACCTGAGAGAAAATCTTCACGGAAGCGTTGTACTTCCGGGGCAGCGTATGATGCAGAACGGATTGCCGGACATAATCTGCTGTGGTGGGCCCGCCGGAAATGACGACCAGCGGTACACTTTCAGCGTAGGCACCGGCCACCGCATTGACAAGGCTGAATGCCCCCGGCCCATAGGTAACCGCAACTGCACCCAGGCCCCGCAGGCGCGCATAACCGTCCGCTGCGTAACCCGCATTCAGCTCGTTGCAGGCGGCGATATGCTCGACTTCACTGTCGTTCATGGCCAGGAAAAAAGGCAGGATAAAGTCACCCGGTATGCCAAACAGGTGATCCACACCCAGGCTTTTGAGGCGCTGCAGCAGGTAGTCCGCTATCGTTGTGCTGGTGGTTGTGCTGATGGTTGTGTTGGTGGTCGCACTCATCTTCCCTTGCCCATGCGGATGGTGATCCATTTCCACTGCGTCATGACATCCAGGTCGGCTTCGGTGCCCTCGCGCCCGTAACCACTGAGACCCTGTCCACCAAAGGGCGGGCAGGGTTCGTCCTGGATGGTCGGTCGGTTGATGTGCACCGCACCGGATTCCGCACGGTGCGCTATATCCAGTGCGGTGTCGATGTCCTGGGTGTAGATGGAAAAACTCAGGCCGTAGACGGTGTCATTGGCCTGTTCCAGAGCCTCGTCAACGGTGTCAAACAGGTATAACGAGGTAACCGGGCCGAAGGTTTCATTGCGGCACACTTCCATTTCCTCGGTCACATCTGACAATATCGTCGGCAGGCAGCGGTTGCCGTCCCATTCGCCGCCCGCCAACACGGTTGCGCCTTTGTCGCGCGCATCGGTAATATGCCGGCGCACCCGCTCGCGCTGGCGTTCGCTGATAATCGGACCGACGAAGGTATTCGGCTGGCGCAAGTCACCGGTCCCGACCTGCCCGGCGGCCGCGACAAATTTCTCGGTAAAGGCTTTGGCGATACCGCGTTGCAGGTAGATCCGGCTGGAGGCCATGCACGCCTGTCCCTGGAAGAAAAACGTGCCCAGTGCAGCGGCCTGTACTGCTTCGTCCAGATCCGCATCGTCCAGTACGATAAGGGGGCTCTTGCCACCCAACTCCAGTGTAATCGGCTTGAGGTCTTTGGCCGCCAACCCGGCCACATGTATACCCACTCGTGGTGAGCCGCAGAAAGTGATACTGGCGACTTTCTTGTGGGTGGTGAGCACATCGCCGATCTCAAACGGGTCACCGGTGACCACATTGAACAGGCCCGGTGGTACACCGGCTTCATGCAGCGTCTGGGCGAAACGCAGCGACACCTGGGATGAAAACTCCGAAGGCAGCAATACCACAGCGTTGCCGCAGGACAGGGGGGTGGCGCCTTGCTTGCTCACTTTCAGCAACGGGACATTGAACGGCGAAATGGCTGCGACCACGCCAACCGGTTCGCGAATGGCCATACTGAATACGCCGGGGTTGTCGGAGGGAATGATATCCCCGCGCAGCGTCCGGGGTATGCCGGCGGCGGCGCGCAGGGCGTTGATGCAGTAGTCAACCTCGAATTGTGCCTTGCCGATCGGCGAGCCGACCTCATCGATCAGAATATCCACGTATTCCTGGAAATCCCGCTCCATCAGGGCGGCGGCCCGCATAAACCACACCTCGCGTTCCTTCGCCAACAGGTGCTTGTTGGCCAGGAAGGCCTCATGTGCCACCTGTACTGCGCGGTCCATATCGGCCGCGGTAGCTTCAGCGACGCGGGAGTACAGTGAGTCGTCCAACGGGTTCAGGTCGTCGAAGTATTTACCCGATGATGGCTTTACATGCTCGCCACCGATCCAGAGTTCAGATTGCTTTACGTTGCTCATAAAATTTTCCTGTATTGGTTTCTACATTGGTTGATTCGATGCCTGCTTCTGCTTGTCGGCATCAAAAATGTGTATTACTCGCACCAGCCTTGCCTATTCGTATTTATCGCGAATGGGCAGAGAGTTGTAAAACTCGGCCAGATTGGCGATGTCTTCGTCCGACAGGGATTTGGCCATGGGGCTCATCCATGGATCGCTGCGCCGTCCCTCGCGGAAATCCTCCAGTTGTTTTACCAGGTAGGCTTTCTGCTGTCCGGCGAGATTGGGCCAGGCGGTATTGGGGCTGATGCCGACGGCGCCGTGACAGGCGCCGCACATTTCAGATTTCTGTTTGCCCGCTGCCAAATCGGCAGCCTGGGCTGTGGCCGTTCCTATTCCGAGGATGCAAAATAGGGCAGTCGTTAGCATTCTCATGATGTTATCTCCTCTTGCCCCAGCCAGCTGTAAAACAAACGGTCCGGGTCGTATTTGTCGCGCAACACGGCCAGTCGTTCCCAGCCCTCCTCGGTGAAGCACTCCCGCGCGTGTTCCGGGTAGTGCAACGGGTCGGTTTCGTTGATGTAATGGCCTTTGGTAACTGGACGCAGCAGGGCGACAGACTCGTCCATCCACTTGCGGTTGATCGGTACGTGACTCTCTTCTTCCGCCATCAGGTACCAGGACAGGTAGTGCCGGGATGGGGTGGAGACGCAGGAGCTGGGGTCTTCGAGCGTGTAATTGAAACCCCAGGCTGACAAGGCAAAACAGCGCGGAGAGGGCGGTGGGTTTTCGATCATTTTGTTGGCCAGCGCCTGCAGGCCGGTAGCGACATCGTCGGTCCAGATATTCTCCACCGCCGTACGGTTCGGGCTGGAGTGGTCGGTTTCCTGGCCGGCATACAACTGCTCATAGCTCAGCAGTTTATCCTCGCTTTTAAGCAGGGCCTGGGCCGGCATGCCGCTGCTTTGCCAGGGCGCCATCAGTTCGGCAGCATCTGCTGTGGAATTGGCGAAAGCGAATACGCTGACCGCACAGACCAGGTCCCGTTCTTCCGGCGG
The DNA here is from genome assembly GCA_964602895.1 of uncultured Wenzhouxiangellaceae bacterium. Classification (GTDB taxonomy): domain Bacteria; phylum Pseudomonadota; class Gammaproteobacteria; order Xanthomonadales; family SZUA-36; genus JAWXBM01. Next base: position 21,278 of record CAZRTG010000032.1, on the reverse strand, counting down.
CTTGTCGGGGGGAAAGAACCGGCCCACCACGGCCAGTATTTCCACACGGTTCTCTTTTTCTTCAGCAACCTTTTTCAGCGCCTCGCACAATTGCGGCAGTTTATCGATGGCGAACAGATACTTGCTCTTGGTCATGGACGAGTACAGCGGGTAAAGCTGCAGTTTGTAGCGCGTGATCACGCCAAAGAATCCGGGGCCACAGCCACGAATGGCCCACAACAAGTCCGCATTTTGCGTGGCATCGGCGATCAGTTTGCGACCGTCCGCCATGATCACCTCAGCCGCCAGAATCGAGCGGCAGGCGATACCCCGCTGCGGCATGTTCCAGCCCAGTCCTCCGCCCATCACATAGCCACCAATGGGGACGACGCCAGTGTGCGCTGCGGGAAAGTCGAGTTGGTACTCGCCCAGTAATGCGATCAGGTTTTCTGCGTGAATACCGGGCTCAACCCACGCAGTTTGTGCCACCGGGTCTACTTCTACCGCACGCAGCAGCGAAAGGTCCAGCAACATGCCGCCATCGCGCAATACCGCGTGGGAGGGGTTGTGGCCGCCGGAACGAGCGGTAACCCGCAGTTTGTGTTGGCGTGCATAGGCCAGGGCGGCAACGATGTCTTGTTCGGATTTGGCGCGAACGATCAAGTCCGGATAGCGCTTGGGCAGGAACAGAAACCAGGACATGCTGTTCCACCACTGTGGATAAGACGGGTCGGCGCGCAGGACCACGCGCCCTTTAATGCGACCCAGGTAATCGGTCACTGTTTTGGCCAACACGGCCGGGCCATGCAGCAGTGCCGCAGTCGCGGCGCCGACCAGGGTCAGTACTTTTCCCAGAAACCGTCGTCTTGTATTAGAGCCTGTCATACGTCCTCCCTATTTCGCTTCGGGCAGAAGCGACAAATGCTGCAGCAGTTTGACGAAATCACCCAACCGCTCTTCACGATAGGCATCCACATCGCGTTCCCGGTAGTCGTAAAAGCCCTGACCATCGCGGATGCCATTGCGGTTTTCACGCATGTTTTTTTCAATGATGTCGGGTACTGAAAAGCGCTTGTCATCCAGGCTGCCCGACAGATATTTGGTGGCGTAGTAGATTATGTCGCCGCCGCCCCAGTCGATGAACTCCAGCAGGCCCAGTACGGCATAACGCACACCGATGCCCAGTCGCACGGCCTTGTCTATATCTTCTGCCGTTGCCACACCCTCCTCGACGCAGCGGGCGGCTTCATTCATTGCCAGCGCCTGTATGCGGGGCACAATAAAACCGGGGCTGGCGGCGCAGATGACGGGTTGCTTGCCGATGCTCTCCAGCAGACGCTTCATCGCGGCTGTATTGGTTTGTACGGTGTGTTGTCCGGGGCTCATCTCTACCAGGGGCATCAGCAGCGCCGGGTTCAGCCAGTGGGTGTTGAGAAAACGGTTTCTGTGATCGACGAATTCGGCCAGCGTGTCGACCAGCATGGTGGAGGTGGTGGAGCCGATGACGGCATTTTCGGCGACGATTGGGTTCAGCCAGGCGTAGGTGGACTGCTTGATCTCCAGCACTTCGGCCACGGCTTCGAAGACAAAGTCGGATTGGCGCAACGTCCCGCCCGCCTCTGCGCGAGCGATGACGGTGATGCGCGAGGCAATCGCTTCGATCTGTGCCTCACGGACCAGTTGCAGACGCTGTAGTAAACCCAACTCGGTGCGGATATCGGCATACACTTCTGCAGACAATTCGAGAAAGGCCGCGGCATCGCGTTCCTCACTGTCAAACAGGTTCACTTTGTAGCCGGAAAAAGCAAAGCTCAGGCTGATACCCCGGCCCATGCGTCCCGCACCCACAACAGCGACCGGGTTGGCAGTGGCTGGATTGTTCACAATAGCTTTACTGATACTGGTTGCGACGGTCGCACGCTAAACACCGGTAAACTCGTATCGGGACAAATCCACATTCTCCATGGTGGCCCGCACAAACTTGTCGGGCCGTGGCAGAGGAACGGTGGCGTCGATGCCCAGACGGGTCCATTTGTCATCCTCAACCATGGGGTTGAGCCGATGCCCGATGGCATTGGGAATCAACAGCAGATCCGTTTCATAGCGGCAGCGGGTTTGTACCGCCCAGTCCACATCGGCCGGGTTGTAGATATCCACATCTTCATCGACCACGGTTACAGTCTTGACGAAGGCCAGCGAAACAAAGGCTGCCATGATGGCATTGCGTTGGCTGCCCTCGTGCACCTTGTTCATTCTCACCACCAGATGGTAGGGCACGCTGCCATCGGAAAAATGTACGGCCGTCACTTCCGGCACGATGCTGTGTATCTTGTCAAAAGCACCGGCGCCGGCGATCAAGCCATAGGCGTTACCTACCTCGATACCCGACAGGATGGAATTGAAAATGGGGTTTTTGCGACGGGTCATGGCGGTGACTTCCAGCACCCAGCGCTGGTCGCGCTCGGCGTAGTAACCGGTGACTTCCGCATAAGGCCCCTCGGCCTCCCTGACATTGGGCAGTATGCGTCCTTCAATCACGAATTGGGCATTGGCGATCGCCTCCACAGCCACCGTCTGTGCCTTGATGAGTTCAACCGGAACACCGCGCATCTGGCTGACGATGCCCACTTCGTCCTGGTCAATAGGTGCCGCTGAGGCTGGCACCGCACCGGCCATCAGTACCGGGTAGTCGACGCCATTGTTGATGGTAATCTCCAGCGCTTCGCCGCGGGCTTCGGCGCGCTTGAAGTAATCCATTACATGGCCGAGTTCTTCCAGCAGCAGGGTAAAGCGATTTTTCCCTGTGACCATCATGCGGTGTACTGAAAGATTGCGAACCCCGGTATCGGGGTCTTTGGCAATGACCACGCTGGAGGTCAGGTAGCGACCACCATCGCCGGTCGCGTGGTGGGGAATCGGCAGGCTGTACAGGTCTATATCGGTTTCGATGACCTCGTTGGCCGGCCCGCGCTCGACGATAACAGGCTCCACCGGCGCTTTCTGCCAGCCGCGGATCTGCTCCGTGAGTACAAAGGGCAGTTGCCCCCGGTCGCAATCGAAGATCCTGGCGATCACATCCAGATTCCAGTACAGGCCAATGAGCACCGGGTAATCGCTGCCCTTCACCTTCTCGAACAGCAGCACCTTGCCGCCCTCGAAGCGTTTGGCGATGCCGGCCAGCTCCAGGTGCGGATCCACCTCGGTCTTTACCCGAACAAGCAGGTTTTCTGCTTCCAGAAAGTCGATATAGCCTTGCAGATCCGTCAGGTTTCTCGCGTCCAGATTCATTGGAATTCCTATATTTTTCCGCGCCGATCACTCATTGAAGCAAGCCCGGCCCGGCGCTGATATGCCAAAACAGCAGCGTTTTTTGTGCAGTGACAGGAAAGAGGCTGAACCGCTTCTAATAAAGGGGTAGATTAGCGCGTCTTCGCCGTGTCGAGCTGCGTGGACTTCAGTAGCCAAATGGCTATTGCGCCCACAAAGAAGGGGATGGAGAGCACCATAAAGTAATCGGCTCGCTCCCAGCCCAGGCCGATCAGCAGGCCGGCAATGGAGGGCCCGATGATGGCACCGACCCGCCCCAGCCCAATGGCCCAGCCGATACCCGTAGCGCGTACATGCGTCGGGTAAAGCCGGGCGGCTACCGAGTACAGCCCGATAAAGCCGGCCTGGCCAAAAAAGCCCATGGCGACGGCAACGGCCATCAGCGCCGCCACGTTGTTGCCGAGGAAACCGAAATTGATCATCAGGATACCGGCGATACCCATGAACGTCGCGATCATAAAGCGCAGACCGCTGACTGCGGAGCGATAACCCAGCCACAAAATGCCGCACAGACCACCGGCGTTGATCGACATACCGACCCAGATGGCGTTCTCCAGTGACATGCCGGCATCGACCACGATTTTGGGAATCCAGCTCAGCAGGAAATAGTTGGCGAACATGGCGCTGAAGGTTGCCACCCACAGCAACAGCGTCCACCTGATGCTGTCAGGCTGCAACAGCGCCTTCACCCCGGTCACTGCATTGTCGGCGACGGATTGTGTCGGCCAGAAAGCAAGCCGTTGGCTACCCAGTTTCTCAATGATGGCGTTGGCGCGCAGCAAGCCGTTCTTGGGTCGCTTATTGAGCAGGAATGCCAGTGATTCAGGCATCAGCAAGTAGATCAGTACAAACAGGCCTGCGTTAAGTGCCGCGCCGACCCCGAATACGGAGCGCCAGCCATAATCCTCAATAAGATAAGCCGAGAGCAAGCCACCTAAAGTCGCGCCGATGGCGTAAGTACCCTGCACGATACAAATCGTGAAGTTGCGTTTCGAATCCGGCGAATACTCCGCGGTCAGTGCGGTGATGCTGGCGAGCATGGCGCCGATGGCCAGCCCGCTACCCAGACGGTAGATCAGCAGCGGGATAATGGAGGAGGCGGTGGCAGTCAGTCCCATGGTCAGGGTGAGCGCACCCAGGCTGTACAGAATCATGTTGCGCCTGCCGATGCGATCACTCAGGGTACCCAGAGTCATGGCACCGACTGCCATACCCAAATAACCCGCACTGAACACAATGCCCAGCGAGGCGGGCGACATCTGCCATTCGGCAGCGATGGCCGGTGCCGTAAAGGCAATGGCCAGTGCATCAAATCCGTCGAATATGTTGATCAGTGCGCACAGGGTGATCACCAGAATCTGGAATCTGGAGAAAGACATCCGGTCGATATAGTGCTCTGGGGAGTTGGCGTTGCTCATGGTTCTGGGGTTTTCCCTGGCCGGGTGACTATTGTATTCCGGGGTTTTGGTGCCTTCAGTGCCGGCCACTTCTCCCCCAGGTTTCTGGAATCTGTGGAAATCCTACCATCAATCAGTCAGCTATGTAGATAGCAAATATTCCTGGTAAGGCGCACTGTGCTTACACCTGTTATCACGGGTTTATGTTTTCAGTCAGTAGTATTGACCCAATGCGTGAAAACCTTCGCTGAATTGATTCATGTCAAATATTGCAATTTTCGCAGCGGTTTTTCGATAGCGATTGCAAGTGGAAAGTTCAATAGTCTAACAGCCTGTCTGGCCAAAATCGGATTTTCCGTACGACTGCACGGATGCAGAAGGTAGTGCCTTGCCGGGAGCAATGGGCGGTTAGATCATGTTAAGTCAGACAGGCTGCTAGAGGCACAGACACAAAAATACAGGTCAGAAAGTCCACCAATAACGTTACATCATAATCAATACAGCAAAGAGGATTGACCATGAAATTCATCAGGACAGCAATATCTTTGGTAGTAGCCAGTGCGGTGTTTTCCACCGACTTGGTACTGGCGCAGGACGGCAGCTCCGGCTTTGCGTTGGAAGAGGTAATCGTCACCGCTCGTAAGCGTGAGGAGAATCTGCAATCTACACCCATTTCGATTTCAGCCTTCACCGCCAATGAGTTGGCACAACGGCAGATCAGGTCCACTGACCAACTGGCCGATGTCACGCCCAACCTGACTTTTGATTCCTATGCGCCATCCTCTGGCCAGAATGCATCGTCACAAATTTATATCCGCGGTATCGGCCAGTCCGATTTTACTGCCGTTACCGACCCCGGCGTGGGGCTCTATGTGGATGGCGTCTACTATGCGCGATCCTATGGCGGAAATATGGATTTTTTAGACCTGGATCGGATCGAAATTCTGCGTGGCCCTCAGGGGACGCTGTTTGGCCGCAACACCATCGGCGGCGCCATTTCTCTTCACACCAAGCGGCCGCATAATGAGTTTGCCGGTAGCGTGGAAGTAGAGGTGGGCAGCGATGAGATGCTTTACGGTACAGCTCATTTCAATATCCCGATTGCCGAGGGTCTTTACTCCAACTTCAGCATCACCCAGCGCAATCGAGACGGTTATGTGGAGCGGGTACAGTTGGCAGAACGTCAGTTGAGTGGTGTCGCGCTGGCGACAGATGGTGTGTGGCTCGGCGACGATGACAGCTTTGGCGCCCGTGGCGCAATCGTGTGGGAAGCCAGCGATACGCTGAATTTCTTTATAACTGCCGACTACACCAATGAGGACGAAAACGGTGCTCCCTCTACTTCCCTGGGCCTCAACGAGCAGCAAACATTTCCCTACCACGTCAATACCTTTGAAAATGGCGTGGCGTTTGGTGGCAACTGCCCGTTTACCCCACCGCCCACACTGCCAGAGGGTCAACGTGGCACCAACAACAATTTCATGTGTCTGAACGACACCTGGTATCGCAATGTATTCGAGAATGAGGGTACCGCTGAAGTCGCTTCCGAGCTGACCATGTGGGGCATTTCTCTGGAAGCCAATTGGCAAACTACCGACTGGCTTACCATCAAGTCCATTTCAGCCTACCGGGATATCGATGCCTATTCGGCACGGGATGGAGATGGTACGCCCTACCGCGTGTTCCACACCCAGGATCCCTTTGTACAGGACCAGTTCAGCCAGGAGTTGCAGTTCAGCGGCAACACCGACCGTATGAAGTGGCTGATGGGCCTGTATTACTTTGAGGAAGAGGCCGACAACCCCAACCCGGTACAGCTTCCGGATGTCACGGTCGGCGCCATTGTCTCTGGTGGACAGGTTGACAACGACAACTTCGCGATATTCGGTCAGATCACTTACGATTTTACCGAGCAGTGGTCTCTGACTGCGGGTGCGCGCTATACCGATGAAACCAAGCGTTTCACCCCCTATTCTTACGCCGACGGTTTTTACGTACAGGGTGGGCCGGGCAGTCCGGCGGTGCGCTATCACGCTTGCCCCACAGGCCAGGAACCTGGCTGCAACGGCATAAACGGAAGGCTGTTTCTCGATGGCGAGAGTATGATGCCCGAGGGTGAATACAAAGTCAGCTTTGATGACTGGACCCCCATGCTCAACCTTGCCTACCAGGCCAACGACAATCTCATGGTTTATACCTCGTGGTCCGAGGGCTTTAAAAGTGGTGGTTTTGACCAGCGTTTCATTTTCGGCAACCCCAACGGTCCCAGCTCATTTGAGCCCGAGACGGCCTCTACCTATGAGGTGGGCATGAAGTCCTCGTGGTTGGACAATACCCTGCGCCTCAACGTGGCAGCATTTTACACCGATTACGAGGACATGCAGATCGTTGTGCGTCAGGGTTTTGCGCCTGTTACTTTCAACGCAGGCGACGCGGAGATCAAGGGTTTTGAGCTGGAGTCGACCTGGGTGCCCACACCTTCCTGGATTATCCAGGCTAACGTGGGTTATACGGATGCAAAATATGTCGATCTGGATGCCAGTGTGGCCAGTGTCGGTATCACCAAGAGCAGCAAGCTGCAGCAAACTCCCGAGTGGAGCGGTAACCTGGGTGTTGCCTACACGCATCAGTTCGATGGTTGGTCGATTATCCCCAGGGTTGACTGGGCCTATACCGATGATGTTCAAAACAGCCCCACTAATCAACCACAACTGGAGCAGGAGGCTTACAGCATATTGAACGCTGCAATCACGTTAATTAAAGACGATGGTGCCTGGGAATTTATGCTGGCCGGCCGTAATCTCAGCGATGAGACGATCCTGGTAGCCGGAAACTCCGCCTATACGACTGGCTCAGGCTACCTGACCGGAGCCTTCGCCAGAGGACGGGAGTGGAGCTTCTCCGCCAAGTACAGTTTCTAGGAGAATAGTCCAGCTTTTCAAACACTGCGCTTTACCGGCAACGGCCCCCAATGATACTTTTCATTGGGGGCTGTTGTTTGTACACTGGCTCCCATGTTCCAGTTGTCCGATATGCCACCGCTCAAGCGGTTTCCGGTACACAAGACACGCGATATTGAGGCCGTACATGCCTCGGTGGCAGAAATTCTTTGTCCGCATAAAGTCGCGATTTCCGATTCAGGGCCGCTGTCCGAGGACGCATTGCTGCACCACGCAGCTTTGCCCAACATGGCCCTGATCTACCTGTACTATGGCACTGAAATTCGCGTGGACGTATCCCAGCTGGGCTTTTTTCTGCTGGAGTTCCCGCTCTCCGGCAAGGCCACCACCTACTGCGGTAGCGACACCGTCGTGTTTGGTCCCGGTGGCGCAGTGGTTGCCGGACCGTATCAGGAGTTCGCCACCGATTGGACCGAGGATTGTTCCAAGCTGTTGATCAAGATTGAAAGCAACGCACTGGAGAACTACCTCAGCACCCTGTTGGGCCGGCGCCAGATCCGGGCGCTCGATTTTGAGTTGAAAATAGACATGACAGCCGAATCCTCGTCTGCCCTGACCACCATTGTCCAATCAATTCTGCACGAGCTGAACCAGCCCGGTTCGTTGCTCAACACCGCACCACGCGCCGGTCAGCAGTATCAGCGCATGCTGATGTGGGCCCTGTTACACAGCCAGCCCAACAACTACTCCCAGGAGCTGGCCACCAGGCAAGCGACCCAGATTCCCTACTACGTATCGCAGGTCAGGCGCTATATCCAGGAGCATTACCGCGAGACCATTGACCTGGAACAGCTGGTGGATCTGTGTAATGTCAGCGAACGCACGCTGCTGGAAGGCTTCAAACGCTATCACGGTGTATCGCCCATGAAACTGCTGAAGCTCACGCGACTGGACTTTGTTCACCTGGCGCTGAAAGAGGCCGATCCGGCTACCAGTAATGTGACCGATATCGCGTTGGCAGGCGGATTTTCCCAGTTGGGCAAGTTCTCCACCGAGTACAAGGAGCGCTTTGGCCAATCGCCTTCAGAAACGCTGAAAGGCTGACGGTTTATATCGTGTTGCCGGCAAAAGCCGATGACAAATCAGACTGTTAATGGCAGGTGCTCAATGTCTCTGACGGGTAGCAGCCATAGCGCTTAAAGTAGAGTTGAGCCCAGCGGCCAGGGTTATTGATACCATATTCCCACATAATGCGACTGACATTGGTTTTGCCCGTCGCATTCTGTAATGCTTGATGAAGATGGTGCAGTCGTCTGGACTGGATGAACTCCGAGGGAGTCTGGCCAAGATATTTTTTAAAACCATTTTGTAGCGTACGCTCTGAGACATGGCTGATGCGACAAAGGTCGCTCATGGTAATGGCCTCTTGAATACTGCTGTCAATAAACTCACAGGCACGCCGCACGTGTCGTGGTGCTGCTGTATGCCGGTCATCGCTCAAGTGTGCCGAGTAATTATGTTGCTGGGAACTGATGAGAGCACAGGTCGCCATATCGATATGACTTTTTAGCAAATGCCTGTTGTGCAATATGTGCTGGTCAGGCCTATCGTAAAATGCACATAAAAAATATAAGGTTTCCAACCACGCACGTTTGTTGGCTTCACCCTGCTCTGAAAACAAGTCGAATACAACCGGCTCGCTAATATCCCGTTGCAGTAAATCAGACAGTTTTAGTGTGATCGAAGATCGATCCATCTTAAAAGCCAAATGTGAGCAGCCATGTTTGAAATTGATTCTGGTGGGTAATGAGGGGTCAATAATCGCAATATCATTGGGCGCAGTGGTGATCAAACGCTGCCCATTTTGAGTACTGCTTTGTCCCATCAATGTGGTCTGGACAATGAAATACTGATCGTTACAGACTGGTTCGATGCTGACATCCGCACCGAATGTTAAATAAACAAGAGACATAGTGCCAAGGTTGATGCCATTGAACTGCGCATCAACCAAGCCCCCGGGATCACCCGATTCACAACGATTTTGCCAGAATAGCTTATTGCCGACGTGAATCGTATCTCGGATATCTCCGTTTTGCAGTAATTTGTGTGTTGCCAATGGCTGATTTTGCATGGCGATTGGACATAATTGTAGGGAGTTTCATGGTAGCCCAAGCCGCACCATTTGGAAATCCTTGGCGCTCCTCACAATAGTCGCAGCTATTATGAACTGCGCCTTGTTTATTGCGGAATATGAACTGAATTTTCGGTTTTGGTATTACCTGCACAGAGCACTATTCCTAATATATAGCCACTGAATCGCACGCTTGTTGAGTGCTGTCTCCCGCCTGGTCAAAAATTTCAAGGCTTAATACCATGAGCAATTACGAAAATATCATTCTGGAAATTAAGGGCGAATTGGCCACGATCACGCTAAATCGGCCGGAGAAAAAGAACAGTATGAGTCCTGCTCTGCATTCCGAAATGTGCGTGGCCCTGAAAGAGGTGGAAGCCGCCAAGGTCAAAGTGATGGTTCTGACGGGTGCTGGTAATGCTTTTATCGGTGGCATGGATCTCGAAAAGTGCTTTTTAGATAACTGGGATAATCCGGAAGACTTTGTCAACGGTATTAAGCCTTCATTTGAATGGATGAGCCATCTCAAAAAATTTCCTGCAGTGACGATCGCCAAGGTTAACGGTTGGTGTTTTGGTGGTGGAATGGAAGTTGTAGGACTGTGTGATATCGCCATTGTCGCCGAAGAATCCATTTGGGGACTGTCAGAAGTCAACTTTGGCATCTTCCCCGGTGGCGGCACGACCTGGACGGTTGTCAACAATATGCCTTCCCGCAAGCAGGCGCTCTATTACTCGCTCACCGCTGATACCTTCACTGGTAAAGAAGCGGTAGAGCTTGGTTGGGCCTCAAAGGCAGTCCCGCTTGCCGAGCTGGATTCCCACACGGATAAGGTTGTTGCCGGACTCCTGAGTAAAGGCCGTATCGTTCTTCAGAAAACCAAAGAGGTCTATGAAAGAATCATTAATCTCAATATGGAATTCCCCGAAGCAGTCGATTACGAAATTGCCAAGCTCTATGAATTATCGCGCCTGACCCATGATGACTGGATACGTACTGCGCTTAAATCTTTCAACAAGCGCGAGTACAAACCCGGCCTGCAAGATTACAAATTAACTCGCGATGATATTTAGGGAAGCTCTGAATTATTCAGAGCCTCTTTAGACGATGGTAATTATCGGGCAATCAAAGGGAATGGATGTCCAACCATGAGCCATTCCTTGGCTCGAAAAAGTAATGGTTTTATGCGGGTGTTCAATCATGTCAGACCAACCAGCGACCTTGCGGGATTTGATTCGAAGCGCGGCTGCAAAGTATCCGGATAACGAGGCTGTAGTTGACGGCATTGCTCGCTATACCTACGCCGAATTGCTGGATCGGATAGAGCGCATGGCCAAGCTTTTGCATACATCAGGAGTGCGCAAAGGTGACCGGGTCGCGCTTTTAATGCCACCTTCAGTCAGTCACATAATCGCATTATTCGGCACGATAGAGCTGGGGGCAATTCCGAGTGCACTGCATGCTCGGGAGTCGGAAGACACACTGTCTGCAATCATCGAGCGGCTTAGCCCCCGCGTGTTGGTTTATGACGGTGTCTTTGCACAAAAAGCCAGATCCTTGCTGGATAAAGGAACGCTCATTTCTGCTGCGATCCGCTCGGTGTCAGCTATTACGCCATCAGATCAGGCAATGTCCGGTCCGGATCCAATTATTCCCGCAGACCTGAATCGGTATGAGCTTGATTTTGAACCGATGACAATTGCCCTGGATGATACGGCGGTGATTGCACTGTCTTCCGGCACAACCGGCATCCCCAAGGGAGTGATGCACACGCATAGAACCTTGATGGCAAGCGCACGCTGCGGTGCTCCGTATATGTCGGCGCATCCGAACGCTTGCAGCATCAATATCTTTACTACCGCTTTTATTGGTTGGTACAACTGCACTCTTCCATTCTTATATGGCGGTTCAAAAATTATTTATTTAAGCCAGTGGGATTCCCAAGATTTCCTCAAGACCATCCAGGATGAAAAAGCCACCGTCTGTTTTTTGGTGCCAACCATGTGGCGCATGTTGTTACGTGAGCATCCCGAAAACTATGACCTGTCCTCGTTGGAACGGGTTGGCTATGCCGGTGAGCCCATGGACACCACCACCATGAGACAGATCCGCGAGCGGATCTGTCCGAGTGTAATCAATACCTACGGTACGACGGAAACCGGTTCATGGGGTGGCTGTACCGTCATGTTGCCTGAAGATTATGTGAACGACAGTAAGATCGAGAGTGTCGGCAAACCGGGCACAGATGTTGAAATCAGAATCATAGTACCTGGCGGCTTGGTTGATGACGTAGTCGCTGCCGGTGAAGATGGCGAAGTCATTTTCAGTGGACCCTCGGTTGCCAACCAGCTTTGGGAGCAGCCTGCTCTTGGCAGAGAAATATTTGCAGGACGTTGGTGGCGGTCAGGCGATATGGGCTCGATGGACGAAGCGGGTTACCTTTATTTAAAGGGTCGTATCGACGACATGGTGATTACCGGTGGCATCAATGTGCTGCCGGGTCAGGTTGAAGAGGCTGTGTTGAGCCATCCGGCGGTGAGTGAGTGTGTGGTGATTGGTTTGCCGAGTGAACAATGGGGTCAGCAGGTCACCGCCTTTGTGATTTGCAAAGAACCGGTGACTGTAGATGAGCTGGCGGATCATGTTAACCGCAGCACCCTGTCAAGCTACAAAAAGCCGCGTGAGTATCGCTTCGTAAAAGAACTGCCACGCGGCAACACAGGGAAAGTCAGCCGCAAGTTGTTGCGCGATCAAATGGTAGCGAGTGTGCTGGTGTCTGAACAAAACCAACAATGAGCAGGTCACAAACCTACATACCTCCCGCACAGGACATTATTTTTGTACTCAATGAAGTACTCGGCTGGGGTGAGTTATGCAAACTACCTGAATATCTCCAGACTGATGCAGATATCTGTAGATCAGTTATTTCGGAGGGGGCTCGTTTTTGTAAAACAGTACTCAGTCCTTTAAACCAACTGGGCGATACACAGGGCTGTCGACTGGTTGATGGGCGGGTTGAGGTTCCGGACGAGTTCCGGGAGGCGTTCAGGCAATATGCTGAGGGTGGCTGGATCGGACTGGATTTGCCTGAACAGTTCGGCGGTCAGGCGTTACCGGTTAGTCTGGCGATGGCAATGGCGGAAATGGTCAATGGTTCCTGTGTTGCCTTTGGCATGATGCCCTGCATGTTGCGTGCGGCGGCGACATTGCTGATTGAACACGCGGATTCAGAATTGAAGGGAAAAACAGTACCACCTGTTATTGCAGGCGAGTGGGGTGCCACGATTGTGATCACTGAACCGCAGGCTGGATCAGATGTTGGTGCCATTAGAACCTGTGCCGTCAAACAGAATGACGGGTCTTATTTGCTGAGTGGGACAAAAATATTTATCACCTGTGGTGACCAGAATTACACAGAGCAGATCCTGCACTTTGTCCTGGCGCGAACCCCGGATGCTATTGCGGGTACTCGTGGCTTGACATTATTTCTCGTGCCAAAACGTCGTTTTGAAAATCCGGAGCAACTGAATCATGTGTCCGTCTCCCGTCTTGAACAAAAAATGGGGCTCAAAGCTTCACCCACCTGTGCTTTAAACTTTGACCAGGCGATTGGCTATCGTATAGGTGAGGAAGGTAAAGGGCTTGGATGTTTGTTTACTATGATGAATCAGATGCGGCTGGAGGTGGCGGCTCAAAGTGTGGGTATCGCCAGCGCCGCCACCCAATGTGCTATTGCTTATGCGAATGAACGCAAGCAAGGGGGGCGGGTAGATACCGGTATTATTCAACATGCGGACGTTCGTCGTATGTTAGCGACGATGCGATGCCTTACTGAAGCCATGCGGGCACTGGTACTGGAAGCATCGTTTAACCTTGATAAGTCATTATTCGGGACCACTGAAAAAGAACGGGAGGATAGCCGCTTATTAGCTGAATTTTTATTGCCAGTCTGTAAAGCCTGGGCCTCGGATCATGCCAGTCAGGTCGCCAACCTGGGGGTGCAGGTGATGGGTGGGTATGGCTATATAGCCGATGAAGGGATGGAACAATATGTCCGTGATGGTCGGGTTTTCTCCATTTATGAAGGAACCAATGGCATTCAAGCCCTGGATCTGGTGCTGCGTAAACTGCTGCGTAAAGAAAAGCCGGGATATACGCTTTTTATTCAGCGAATTGAGCAGGACATAAAGAATCATTCGAATAATCCTGAGTGCAAAGGCCTGTCTGACAGTCTGGCGCAAGCACTTGCTCGATTAATATCAGCTTCCGATTTCCTGGTGAAAACGAGCCGGGATTCATTGGTTGATGTGGAAGCTGCTGCTACTCCTTATTTGTTCCTGGTAGGGCATATAGCGGGTGCCTGGATGTGGTTGCGAATGGTTGCTGCTGCAACCGGCGACTCACGGTTACACCGCGGTAAACGCGCCGGCGCAAAATTTTATATGGAATATGTGCTGCCGGAAATCCAGGTATTTGAACATCGTATTTATGCAGGCTCCGACCCGGCAGAAATGTTTACTGACGAGTTGCTCAACTTTTGCGCCTGAGATGATACACGGAGAAATGCTTCGTCGTGTACTTGGGTATCGGCAGCTGATGCCACAGGAATATTCAGACCGCATATTCGTGCCACAGCCAGTGATCCAGCGACCTGATTCCTGGACCTTTTGCTATCAGGTATAACAGAACGGCCGCCCAAACCGTAAGGTTGCTCATGCAACATTGCGGTTAAGTTATCGTTGGCACCGTTGCTGAAAGCCAGGCACAGCGCTCAGACGATCAGCAGCCATTCCATCAGAACCGGTCTTTGCAGGTCTATGGGTGATTCAGCAACATGCAGCGGTTACCCCTGTAGATCGACCTTCATCGAACGGCAGTCCACCACCGCAGCCTGCAAACAGACCGTAGTGACGAGTGAAGTCACCGATGAAATCGAAGTGGGATTCAAAACGGCTGTCGTGCAGCATGCGCCAGGTGTTGCCGCATACCGGGAATACCCGGCCTGTTTCAATATCGTGATGCTTGTCCAGAATCAAGCGGCTGGCATGCTGAGGAATACTTCCGTGATAGACCACCGCCTGACCGTAGTCTTCGCAATCGGATTCCAGTTCCTGCAGATTGAACAAACGGTAGGTAGCCGAGTAAAACTTGAGATCGCTCACACGCGGAGTCAGTTCGGGATCGCTTACCTCCAAAGGACGGTCCGTCACCAGGCGCGGATCGAAAAATCCATGGCGTTTGGCGAGTTGGATAAAATCATTCCAGTACAAGGCCCCACCAAGACATTCGCCATACAAAACCGGGTCATTGCGTACCGCTTCCGGCACGCGCCGATCGCAGTAAACATCCGAGAAGTAAAACTCTCCGCCTGGCTTGAGCAGCCGTTGCACGCCACGCAACACCGCATCCTTGTCGGGCGACAGATTGATCACGCAATTGGAAATGATGACGTCGAAGCTACCGGCTTGCAGACCCAGTTCATCCAGTTGCTCAATATAGCCCTGAACAAATTTCACGTTGTCAAAGCCGAAGGCTTCGGCGTGGTGGGAACGATACTGCTCTGCAATTGCGAGTTGCTCGGCGGTCATATCGACACCAATGACCTGACCGCTTTGGCCAACCAGTTGCGACAACAGATAGACATCACGCCCCGTACCACAGCCCAGGTCCAGTACCTTGCAACCTTCCAACAAAGGCGGGCAGATCAGACCGCAGCCGTAATAGCGCGACTGCACTTCGGGATGAATATTGGCCAATAGGGGTTTTAACCAGGCTGGTACGTCAGTGATATCACAACAGGCACTGGTTTTCAGGTCATCGCTGCCCTGTAGTTGGCGGCCGTAATAGTCTTTAACGATGGCATGCATAATATTTTTTCCGTTCTGTTAATGAGGTTAAGGTCTATATTCACCTTGGGTGTCTGGAAATTCGGATTTATATCATTTTGGGTGTCTGGTATTTAGGATTAATGGGTGTCCGGTATTTATCCGATTAATGGGTGTCCGTTAATAATTAAGGTGGGTGTCTGGTAATTATCGTAATTATATGGGTGTCCGGAAATTTGATTAAATAAATGGGTGTCCGGTAATCATCCGGTAATCAATTATCCGGTAATTAATGGGTGTCCGGTAATTATCCGGTAATTACTCCGGTAATTACGGTAATTATTTGGGGTTCTTGCCAGGAACGCGGTAGCCAGCGTAAATCATCCGGTTCGTCGATATCGTGCAGCGCTGGGTGCTGACGCACTGACCACCTCAGCGTCTGCAGGCGCTTCAGTGTTTCTGAAGTCACTGCTGCCGTGCTCCATGGAATAGCCGCAAACACGGCTGCATCAAATCGTTTCAGGCCCAGCAGCACGTAACCACCATCGGTTGCTGGAACGATGACAGCATCATGTTCCTGTAGATCTGCAGCGGCGGATCGCAAGCGGTTTGCATCGAGTGACGGACAGTCTGTTCCAATCATAAGTACAGATTCTCCAGCAGAATCAGCCTTCAGTACGCGCCGGGTGAGGCGCTCACCCAGATCGCCTTCGCCCTGATTCGAGCAATGGATAGAGTTGGGTATCGAAATGGAATGCCAGGCAGGGTGGTCCGGGCCCGGTGACATACAAAGTTCCACCAGCCCGACTTCTGCCGCCTGTGCCTGGCCAAGGGTGTGTTCCAGCATGCGTTTTGCCAAGCCCGCTGTTCCGCTCTCGCCCAATGCCGGGATCAGCCGGGTTTTGGACAGGCCGGGTAATGGCGCCTTGGCAAAAATAATGATTCGGATTGTTCTCATGTCCATACCTTGGCCAGTTCGCTGGCCGGTACGCCGCGCCAGTAACGCCAACGCAGCCGCCACATCAGCCATACGGTCTGCCATGTGCCGTGCTGTTCCCAGCGCCGCCCCGAGGTGATCACGTGGCGCCGGATGCGCGCGGGCTTCGATATACGGCGCAGCCGCTTGCTGATTTCGATGTCTTCCATCAAGGGTTGATCCGGAAAGCCACCCATGGCGTCGAAGGCTGTGCGTGTCACGAAAATGGCCTGGTCTCCGGTAGCGATACCAGTCAGGTGAGATCGACAGTTCATAAACCACGCAATCAGGCGTAATACACGTGGTTTACCCGCGATGCGCACGTCAAAACGGCCCCATTGATGGCCATCAACAAGCAGGGATTGTGTGACAAGCATGTCTGCGTCGTCCGGCAACCGGGTGTCGGCGTGTAGAAAAAGCAACACGTCACCCTTGGCCTGCGCTGCGCCAACATTCATTTGCCCGGCACGGGAACTCGGTGCCTGCAGGACCGTAAAGCCGGTGCATCGCGCCAGGCCAGGTGAGCCATCATCGCTGCCGCCGTCCACCAGGATGACTTCACAGCCGTGCTGAGCCAACAGCCTGAGCCGTTCCAGCAATGCCGGTAGTGTGCCAATCTCGTTCAGAACCGGAACAATGATGGAGATTCTCATAACGGGTTCCATCCGGACACCATGGGCAACGATGTATGGCCTCGATGCACGGATTCAGCCTCGTTTCCAACGATGATATCGGCCCAGCCAGGCCAATATGCGTTCGGGAGCATTTGCACGCTTCCACACCCCGGCCACGTATTTGTTTGCTTCGGCCATGGTGGGGTAGGTGTGAATGGTGCCCAGAATCTTGTTCAAACCCAGGTTGTGTTTCATGGCAAGCACAAACTCAGCCAGCAACTCGCCAGCATGCTCGCCCACGATGGCGACGCCCAGAATGCGGTCTTTGCCAGGCATGGTCAGTACCTTGACGAAGCCCTCGGTTGCGCTATCGGTAATGGCTCGATCCAGGTCGTCCAGTCCATAGCGGCTGACTTCATAGGCAATGCCTGTTTCCTTCGCTTCCTGCTCATTCAAACCTACCCGGGCCACTTCCGGGTCAATGAATGTGGTCCATGGAATTACGGAGTAATCAGCCTTGAATTTCCTGAAGGTTCCGAACAAAGCGTTGACTGCGGCATACCAGGCCTGGTGTGCTGCCACATGCGTGAACTGGTACGGACCTGCCACGTCACCCGCGGCGTAAATATTGGGGTATAAAGTTTCCAGATAATCATTGGTGACTACGGTACGTTGCGTGGGGATGCCCAGGTCTTCCAGGCCATAACCGGTTAGCCGTGCGCTGCGCCCAACCGCTACCAATAACTCATCGAATTCAATTTCCTGTTCCTTGCCGTCACTTTCAACCACCAGGAATTTGCGTTTACCGTCGCGTCCGCAGCGCACTGCCTTGTGCCCGGTTAGCACCTTCACACCGTCACGCTGCAAGGATTCCAGCGCCAGGGTGGAGACTTCTTCGTCTTCACGAATCATGATGCGTAGAGCCATCTCTACCTGGGTAACGGCAGAGCCCAAGCGGGCGAAACTCTGCGCCAGTTCACAGCCGATGGGACCGCCGCCCAATACCACCAGGCGGGCAGGAGGACGATCGCGGCCGGCAAACTCATCCCACAGTGTATCGCTGGTGACATAACCCGACTCATCGAGACCGGGCAATGGCGGCACGGCTGGTTGAGCGCCGGCAGCGATAACAATGCTACGGGTGGTCAGGCGCTGGTTACCACCTTCCTTTAATTCGATATCAACCGTCCAGGGGTCGACGATGCGGGCGTATCCCTGCACCACATCCACGCCCAGATCGGTATAGCGTTCGACACTGTCATGCGGTTCAATTTGATGGATTATCTGGTGTATTCGCTCCATGACCTTGCTGAAGCTGAATTCCGGCGTGGTGTTGGTCAGCCCGTATTGCTCGCCATGGCGCATGGCGTGGGCAATACGAGCCGATTTGATCAAAGCCTTGCTGGGCACGCAGCCGTAGTTGAGGCAATCACCACCCATTTTGTGCGATTCGATCAACGTGACCTTTGCCTTGACGGTCGCTGCAATATAAGCCGTGACCAGGCCGGCTGCACCTGCGCCGATCACGACCAGGTTGCGGTCAAACTTTTTCGGGCGTGTCCAGCCCGCATACACTTTGCGGGCCTGGAGGATTTGCACCAAACGCCGGGCGAGCAAGGGAAATACACCCAGCAATGCAAATGACAACAGCAGGCCGGGAGCGACGATGTCTGATGTTCTGGATATCTGTGCCAACTGGGTTCCGGCATTCACATACACCAGGGTTCCAGCCAGCATTCCAACCTGGCTCACCCAGTAAAAAGTCCGGACAGGCATCTTGGTCAGGCCCATCAACAGATTAATCACGAAAAATGGAAATATCGGTACCATGCGTAAGGTAAACAGATAGAAAGCGCCTTCCTTCTGTATGCCTGAATTGATCGTCTCGATACGTTTTGAAAAGCGAGTTTGAACCAGGTCGCGCAGCAAATAGCGGGAAACCAGGAAGGCGAGAGTCGCGCCGATACTGGAGGCAAAGGACACAATGATGGTGCCTTCCAACAGGCCGAACAGGGCTCCCGCAGCCAGTGTCATTATCGCAGCGCCCGGCAGGGACAAAGCGGCGACCAACACGTAAAAGGCGAAAAACAGGCTGGCGACCAAAATGGGTGAGTTGGCCTGCCAGGTCTTAAAATGGGCGATGCTTTCTTTAAGCGCTTCGATGGTGAGTTGATGGTGCAAGCCCATCGAGAAAAACACCACTACCGCGGCTACGATCAGCAGCGATAGCAGAATCTTTTTCATGCCGTCTGCTTCCTGGAGTCCAGTGCGCCACCACAGCTGCTGCCTTGTCCGGCGGTACAGCCATAGCAATGGTCCGCCACGTGGATGGCCCGCCCGCTGGGGTCCGCAACCAGCAGGTCTCGTAAATGTGGCTGTCTTGAAAAGGCATCGAACTTATCCGATGGGGTTCCCAGGGGCAAATCCAATAGTTGATTGAAGTCGCAGTCGTACAAAAAGCCCTGCCAATCTACACTGATCAGGTCTCTGCACATGACATTTTCCAGATTCGCGCTGGCATAATTTTCCTTCAACAAGCGCATGTAATCTTCAAACTTGCCTTTGGAGATCAAGGTAGAGCCAAAGCGTTTGATGGGCATATTGGCCAGCGTAAATAATTCGTTGAATTCAATACCGAAATGAGCATGAAGCTCACGCTTGTAATCTGCCTGTAGGGGCCCCTGTGCGGGCGGCAATACCGCGCCCTGTGGGTTGTAAACCAGGTTCAGGGTCAGGCCGGTTCCAGGTTTCCCGTAACCCAGTGCGTTAAGCTTTTGCAACGCCCGGATGCTCTTGTCGAACACGCCCGTGCCACGTTGCCTGTCAACGTTTTCCATTGAGTAGCAGGGCAGAGAGGCTACCACTTCGATGCCATGGCCGGCCAGAAATTCAGCCAGGTCATGCTGACCCGGTTCGAACAGGATGGTCAGGTTGCAGCGGTCAATCACCTTGATCCCCATGGCACGGGCCTTGCTGGCCAGCCTGCGGAATCCATCATGCATCTCAGGAGCACCACCGGTGAGGTCCAGGGTGCTGATGTTGCGGGCTTCCAACACCTCGGGAATCAGGTCCAGCGTGTCGTCATCCATCATTTCCGTGCGATTGGGGCCGGCATTGACGTGGCAGTGCAGACACGATTGGTTACACAGGTAACCCAGGTTGACCTGGAGCGTGGTGAGTTTTCGCCGGCGGATGCGGGGAAACCGGGTACCGATTAGCAATGGAAGTGTGGCGTGCATAGTGATCCTGGATTTTGGCCTTCAAAGGTGGCTATTAAAAGTAGCTCACAAAATGGCTCTGTAAAGTGACCCTCAAAATAGCATAAGCTCGCGGAGCGGGATTGAATAAGAACATGAAAGAACATGGACAGAAAGAAGAAAGAACACGGACAGCCATCATTTCAAAGCAAAGAACATGGACAGCCATCATTTCAAGAAGAATAAATAATTTCAGGTACAACCGGCTCCCTGCGATACCAGAACATAAACACGATGAGCAGAACAGGGTTTAACGTTACTGAAGTGTTTTAAAGGAGATTGGCCAGAAATATATGCATTCAACCCATCTCAGACAATCTGAAGCCTGATTGGGAACTGAAGCCAGGCTCTGCTACGCCCTTTCAGGACAAAGCCCGCTGCCCATTCCGTGACCTTTGATAAATTTCCGCCCAACCGATGCAGCAAAAGCCCGCAGCATGCTTACTGGTCCAAGCGCAGCGGGCACAGGCCGGTCGTCTTTTGCCAGATAGCTCAAAACCGGCGACGCATTCATGTTCAATCTGAGCAGTATTGGTGGAGTTGACGCTGGAGTATAGCCTCGCTTGTTGTGTTTGACCTCGCGACCGCCCCAGTCCACCAACTCCAGGTAGTCTTTCAGCTTGAAAGGAATAGCGTCATTATCCTGCTCTGAAAACGGTACAAGGTTATCGCTATCCGGGTGCGCAATACGTTCCTGCACCGAAGTGTAATCCGACTGCTCCGGAGTGATGGCGATGCCAGCCCGTATTGGATTCAAATCCACATAGGCCATACAGGCCAGCAGTGCCCGTTCATCCAGCAGCGCCTGTGACTTGAAACGGCCCTCCCAAAAACACCCGGTGCAGTGGTCCTCGCTACTGGCCAGGCGAGCA
>CAZRTG010000031.1:0-25314 GCA_964602895.1 uncultured Wenzhouxiangellaceae bacterium | reverse complement strand
AGCACTTTGATTAATGAACTCAGCCATTTCCCGGATGGTCTGCGCGACTGGGATATTTCCCGGGATGCACCCTATTTCGGTTTCCTGATACCCGGCACCAGCGACAAATATTTTTATGTGTGGGTCGACGCCCCAATCGGTTATCTGGCCAGCTTCAAAGAATTGTGTGATCGCATCGGGCTGGATTTTGACCATTGGTGGAAAAAGGGTTCGACCACGGAAGTACATCATTTCATTGGCAAAGACATTGTCTATTTCCACACGCTGTTTTGGCCCGCCATGCTGATGGGCGCGGGATTGCGCACGCCCACAGCCGTCCATGCGCACGGCTTCCTCACCGTGGATGGCGCCAAAATGTCAAAATCACGCGGCACTTTTATTCAGGCCCGCACTTATCTGGATCAACTGGAACCGGATTATTTGCGCTATTACTTTGCCGCCAAGCTGGGTTCCGGAACCGGCGACATCGATCTCAACCTGGATGATTTTGTCCAGCGTGTGAACGCTGACGTCGTGGGCAAGGTAGTCAATATTGCCAGTCGCTGTGCCGGCTTCATTCAGCGCAAATTCGACAATCGGTTGGCTGCAGAATTGCCTGCACCGGACCTGTACCAGCAATTTCTGGACGAGAAATCTCACATCGCTGCAGATTTTGAAGGGCGCAATTATCACTCCGCAGTACGCCGCATCATGGCCCTGGCCGACCTGGCCAACCGCTACATTGATGACAACAAGCCCTGGGTGTTATCCAAGGAAGCCGGTAAAGAAGCAGAAGTACAGGCCATTTGTACGCAGGGTATCAACCTGTTTCGCGTACTGATCACTTATCTGGCACCGGTATTGCCCTTCACTGCCGGGCGCGCCAGTGCCTTTCTGGACTGCCCGCTGGACAACTGGCAGGACATGGATAAACCCTTGCTGGGTATTGCCGTCAATACTTTCCAGCCTTTGCTGCAACGGATTGACCCGGCAAAAATCAGCGCCATGGTTGAGGCATCGAAAGACAATCTGCAAGCTGAACAGTCCCTGTCCACACATCAGAAAGAATCAGAACCTGTGTTCGAGCCCATCGCAGATACCATTGATATCAAAGCCTTTCAACAGATCGACCTGAGAATTGCGCGCATCATCAAGGCGGAAGCCATTGCCGAGGCGGATAAACTCCTGAGGCTGGAACTGGACCTGGGCTTTGGACAGCGCACCGTATTTGCCGGCATCAAATCGGCTTACAAACCGGAAGACATCGAGGGCAGATTGACGGTGATCGTGGCCAATCTGCAAGCCAGAAAAATGCGCTTTGGTGTGTCCGAAGGCATGGTCCTGTGCGCCGGATCAGATGATGAAGGGCTGTTCCTGCTGTCGCCCGATGACGGAGCCAAACCCGGTATGCGGATATCCTGAGTCCTGACATGCCAGTGATTGAATACTATCCATCATGAAAGAATACGTACTGATCCTGGTCAGCACCGTACTGGCCAACAACTTTGTTCTGGTTCGCTTCCTGGGCCTTTGTCCTTTCATGGGCGTTTCCAACAAACTCGAAGGTGCTATCGGCATGTCGGTGGCAACCCTGTTTGTGCTCACTTTGTCATCCGTATCCAGCTATTTGCTCAACCGTTATTTGCTGCAGCCCCTGCAACTGGAATATTTGCAAACCCTGAGCTTCATTCTGGTGATCGCAGTAACCGTACAATTGACCGAAATGGTGATGCGTAAATCCAGCCCTTTGCTGTATCGCATATTGGGTATATTTTTGCCTTTGATTACCACCAACTGCGCAGTGCTGGGTGTCGCTCTGCTCAACGTGCAGGAGCAGCACAACCTGCTGGAGTCGGCACTTTACGGCTTTGGTGCGGCGGCCGGTTTTGGTTTGGTTTTGATATGTTTCGCGGCCATGCGCGAGCGTCTGGCGCATGCCGATATCCCCGTACATTTTCGTGGCGCACCCATCGGCTTGATTACCGCCGGTTTGATGGCCCTGGCGTTTATGGGCTTTACCGGACTGGCGCGGGTTTGAGGTGGGTTTAGGCCAATGAGTTGGGAAATATTCAGCATCAGCATCCTGGGCGGCCTGTTGGGTCTTGGCCTGGGCTGGGTAGCCAAACGATTCCGCGCCGACGCCGACCCCGTGGTAGAGCAAATCAATCGAATCCTGCCACAGACCCAATGTGGGCAGTGCGGTTACGCAGGATGCCGGCCTTATGCAGAGGCCATTGCCGCCGGGGAGGCCGAGATCAATCAATGCCCGCCAGGCGGGGCAGCCGGCATACAGGCCCTGGCCGACTTGCTGGGCAAGGAAGTACTGGAGTTGAACCCGGACAATGGCCTGGAAAAGCTACCCGAGGTAGCCGTAATCGATGAATCAATCTGTATCGGCTGTACCTTGTGCATACAGGCCTGTCCGGTTGACGCCATTCTGGGTTCGGCCAAGCAAATGCATACTGTGATCGAATCGGAATGCACCGGCTGCGATTTGTGTGTAGCACCCTGCCCGGTTGATTGCATAGCCATGGTAGTTCGCCCGACTACACTGACTGAATGGTCGCCCCCCCGTCCTGATCCACGCCAGCAAAAAAGCGCACCCCCGCTGATTTCTGGCGATTCGTCGGGAGCGCCGTGATGGCCTTGCCAATACGCGAGCAAGCAGAATTGGCCGGACAGCGTCTGCACCATTTTCATGGTGGTCTGAAACTACGGCACAACAAGAAAATCTCCTGTCAGGTCCCCGTCAGGCGCAGCAAACTGCCGCCGCGACTTTATATACCCCTGATGCAACATGGAGGCGAACAGGCCAAAGCACTGGTTGTGCAGGGACAGCCCGTTCTGAAAGGTGAGGCCATAGCACGCTACGACCGGCCACAACCTGGCTTTGTCCACGCGTCTACTTCAGGCACGGTCATGGCGATTGCCCGTAGCCCGATTTCACACCCCTCCGGTCAGGAAGGCATGGCGGTCATCATCAAGCCGGACGGGCGTGATCAATGGTGTGAGCTCCAACCCATTGTGAACTGGCAGCTCGAAGACCCCGAGTTACTGCGCCAGCGTATTGCCGAGTGCGGCATAGTCGGCCTGGGTGGAGCCGTTTTTCCCACTGCGGCCAAAGCCCAGGATGCATTCCATCAAGGTATACACACACTGATCCTGAACGGCGCCGAGTGTGAGCCCTATATCAGCTGCGATGAAATGTTAATGCGTGAACAGGCACCGCGTTTAATACAGGGCGCCCTGGTTTTGCAACGCGCCACGGGTGCCCGCCAGATCATCATCGCCATCGAAGACCAAATGGGTGAGGTTTGGGACAAGCTGCGCAAGTCAATAGATGATTCCGGTCATGATCATATTCGTCTGGTTAAAGTCACCACGATTTATCCGGAAGGCGGCGAGAGGCAGCTGATACAGGTGCTCACGGGACTGGAGGTTCCGCAGGGTCAACGTCCTTCCCACCTCGGCCTGTTGTGTCAGAATGTTGCCACCGCAGTTGCAGCAGCCGATGCCGTTATCGATGGCAAGCCACTGATCGAACGCATCGTTACAGTGACTGGAAATGGTCTGAACCAACCGGCGAACCTGCTGGCATTATTGGGTACACCGATCAGCAATCTGGTTGAGCAGTGTGGTGGCTACAGCAGCGATGCGGCTCGCCTGGTACTGGGTGGTCCGATGATGGGGTACACACTGGAATCCGATGCCAACCCGGTGATCAAGGCTGCAAACTGTGTACTGGTGTTAAGCCATGCCGATATAGCGTCTGATCATGAAGAACTGCCCTGCATCCGCTGCGGAGAATGTTCGCGGGTTTGCCCGTCGGTCTTGCTGCCACAGCAATTGCAGTGGGATATTCGAAACGGTCTGATCGAAGATGCCATCGAACACGGGCTGAACGCCTGTATCGAATGTGGTTGCTGTGACCTGGTCTGCCCCAGTCACATCCCGCTGACCCAATGGTTCCGTTTCGGCAAGGCAGAATGGCGAAAAATAACGGCAGAAAAAAAGGCTGCCGATCTGGCCAAGCAGCGTTTTGAAGCACGTGAACTGAGATTGACCCACATCAAACGGGAGCGTGCCGATCGACTGGGCGCAAAAAAGCGTTCTCTGCAGGACAGGCAGAGCAAGCAGCAGAAAATTGCTGCTGCCATGCAAAGAGTGCAACAGAAATCAAATCAACCGACGGATGCTGAAGCTACCAATGCCAATACCAATGGCGATAACGATGGCAATGGCGACAACGGCCCAGCATGACACGCAAGTTCGCTACCGGTTCGGCTCCCCATATACCCCCTGTCAATTCAGTGGCCAAAGTGATGCGGCAAGTGCTGTACGCACTGGTGCCGGGAATCGCTGCCCACTGCTGGTATTTTGGCCCCGGCATTTTGTTGCAGATTCTGCTCGCTCTGTTGTTTGCTGTTGGCTTCGAGACGATGATGTTGAAGATCCGCCAACAAACTCTGCGCGTACATTTGCTGGATTTCAGCACGGTGGTAACCGCCGTATTGTTTGCACTGTGCCTGCCACCCCTGGTGCCGTGGTGGATTGCGCTGCTGGGTATGTTTTTTGCTGTTGTCATTGCCAAACATTTGTACGGTGGTCTGGGTAACAACATATTCAACCCGGCCATGGCAGGCTATGTGGTCGTCCTGATCTGTTTTCCACAGGTGATGACACAATGGTTGCCTCCCACCACCCCAGGCAACTGGACCTTTGGGTTATGGGACAGTTTCAGCACCATACTGACGGGCCAACTGCCCACCCCCATGTTGTGGGATACGGTCACCCAGGCCACTCCGCTGGATACCATGCGCAACGGCATCAATTCGGGGCTGACCGTGGATGAGATACGCAGATCGCCCATTTTCGGAGATTTTGGTGGACAGGGTTGGGAGTGGATAGCCAACTGGTATGCGCTGGGTGGTATGTGGTTATTGTGGCGCCGCATCATTTCCTGGCATGTGCCGGTAACCATGATAGGCAGTGTGCTTCTGCTGGGCCTGTTGGCCTATCTTGCAGATCCCGGCAGCAACCCGATACCACTGCAGCATGTTTTTTCCGGCGCCCTGGTGCTCGGGGCGTTTTTTATTGCAACCGATCCGGTGAGCGGTTGCGCCAGCAATCGCGGCAGGCTGATATTCGGTGCTGGCGTGGGCATAATCACCCTGGTTATACGCCGCTGGGGCGGCTATCCGGATGGTGTGGCCTTTGCTGTTTTGTTGATGAACATGGCAGCACCACTGATCGATCGCTATACCGTGCCAAGATACTATGGAAAATAAACCCGATCAGATTGAAAATGGCCAGCCCGAAAATGGCCAGCCCGAATATGACGAGTTCGAAAATGACCAATCCGGAAATGATCAGCCTCAAGCCGATCAACCATGGCGCAGTGCGCTTGCCCTGGGTTTGGTTGTGATCATCGGCACTGCACTCCTGGCAACGGTCAGCAGCCTGACCAAAGAACGCATTATTGAGCAGGAGCAACGTGTCGTTTTGGAGCAACTGCAACAAATCATTTCAGAAGACCAGTACGACAATGCCCTGCAGAGCGATATTTACCTGTTCAAAGATGAAAAAGCCTTCCCCAATGGTCAGTCCGTGATTGCTTACCGGGCACGCAAACAGGGTCAGCCCGTGGCCGTAATTTTGCGCTTTGCAGCCATGGACGGATATAACGGCAGAATCAATCTTCTGGCGGGCATCAACAGCAGCGGCCAACTGACTGGCGTGAGGGTTACATCACACAAAGAAACGCCCGGATTGGGCGATGGTATTGAAGTGGAACGCAGTGACTGGATTCTGGCTTTCAAAGGCCTGTCCTTGCAACAACCACCCATAGGGCAATGGGCGGTGCGTCGCGACGGCGGCAAGTTTGATCAAATGACAGGTGCAACCATCACACCCCGGGCTGTGGTTAATGCCGTAAAGCGGGCGCTGCAATATTTTGCCGCTCATCAAAAAGAGCTATTTGCAATGCCCGACTCCGACTCGGCAGCAGGCTCGGCAATGGACTCGACAATGGACTCGACATGAACACCAGCCATCTCAAAACAAATTATCGGCAGATATTTGCCGATGGCGTGTGGCATCAGAATACCGGCCTGGTGACGTTACTGGGACTGTGCCCCTTGCTGGCAGTGAGCAATACCGTGATCAATGCACTCGGGCTGGGATTGGCTACATTGCTCACCCTGGTAGTGTCCAACCTGTGTGTGTCGCTGGCCCGGCCCTTATTGCGACCCGAAATTCGTATTCCGGCCTATGTGGTGATTATCGCTTCGGTGGTCACCGTGATCCAGTTGGTCATGCAAGCCTGGTTCCACGACCTCTATCGCATTTTGGGTATTTTCATTCCACTGATCGTTACCAATTGCGCCATCATCGGTCGTGCAGAGGCTTTTGCAGCACGCAATCGACCGCTACCGGCAGCTGCAGACGGACTGGCGACCGGCCTGGGATTTTGTCTGGCTTTGGTAGCGCTGGGCGCCATGCGGGAGTTACTGGGCTTTGGCACTTTGCTGCGCCAGGCTGAATTGATGTTCGGCTCCTGGGCCAGATCATTGGAGTTGGTACTCGTCCCGGATTATTCCGGTTTTCTGCTGGCACTGCTGCCCGTGGGTGCTTTTATCGGCCTGGGCTTTTTGGTTGCTGCAAAAAACTGGCTGAACAGTCGTCTGCAGGCAAAACCTGTAGCACAGAGCACACGCCTTCCCGTCCTGCAGCAACAGGAAGGTAAGGCGTGAAGCCGCAAGACCGGCAGGAATTTTTCCGGCGATTGCAAAGCATTGAACCCGAGCCGGTTACCGAACTGGCTTATGGCAGCCCGTTCGAACTGTTGATTGCCGTACTGCTGTCCGCACAAGCCACCGATATCAGTGTCAACAAAGCAACCCGCGGATTGTTCAAAGCCGCAAATTCGCCACAACAGATGTTGCAATTGGGCGAAGCCGGAGTGAAGGATTACATCCGCACCATCGGCCTTTTCAATACCAAGGCAGCCAACATCATAAAAACCTGTCGGATCCTGCAGGACCGATACGATGGCCAGGTCCCTGCTGATCGGGAGGCGCTGGAACAACTGCCGGGTGTGGGCCGTAAAACCGCCAACGTGGTACTGAACACGGCTTTCGGCCAACCCACTATTGCAGTGGATACACACATTTTCCGGGTATCCAACCGCACCGGTCTGGCGCCCGGAAAAACGCCTTTACAGGTCGAATTGAAACTCATGAAAGCCGTACCAAAGGAATACCTTCAACACGCACATCACTGGCTGATCCTGCATGGGCGTTATACTTGCAAAGCACGGAAGCCGGCCTGTCCGGAATGCATTGTACGAGATCTATGTACCTATAAAAACAAGACTGCATGATGGACGGGCTGTCCAATGAAAGGATCAGGTTCTCCCAGGCATTGCATGGGCATATGCAGCCTTGTTTTGAACACAGAACGCGGGTGCTTTACTATTTGCATGAAATTTTCCGGACGGGCCACCGGTCCTGTGCCACGAAACCTGGCTTTATTTGAAAGCACACACGATTACTGCCAGGCCTGCTCAGGAATTACCCGACAGGGCAATAATGCCCACACATAAAACCAACTTGGAGAATCTCAATGACTGACAAAAACATGATGCTTAAACCCATTGCAGCAGCTATTGGTATTGCATTCGTTTCATCTGTAGCTTTTTCAAGCACAGCGATTGCCAGTGACAACCCTTTTGCCATGGCTGATCTGGACAGCGGTTACATGCTGGCCGGCGACACCAAAGGCGAAGAAGGCAAGTGTGGCGAAGGTAAAGGTGAAGAAGGCTCTTGTGGCGAAGACAAAGGCAAGGAAGGTTCCTGTGGCGAAGCCAAGGGCGAAGAAGGCTCCTGTGGTGAAGACAAAGGCAAAGAAGGCAGCTGCGGCGAAGATCATTAATTTTTGACCTGCTGCCCGGTTCCCTCAAGCAAGCCATGAATACCCTACCCCGCATTGCGCTTGAGGGCGCTGGCCTGGGACTCAGGCGGGCCCTGTTGGGCCCGCTTCAGTCTGTCAACTTTGAATGTGTAGACTTCATGGAAGTCGCGCCGGAAAACTGGATCGATGTGGGTGGCAAGTATGGCCGCCAATTCCGCGCCTTTACCGAACGCCTGCCTTTCACCTGTCACGGCCTGTCCTTGTCACTGGGTGGACCATCCCCTCTGGATGAAACGTACCTGCGGCAACTCAAAATTTTTCTCGATCAAAACCGGATCGTTTGCTTCAGCGAACATCTGAGTTATTGCACCGATGACGGACATCTTTATGACCTGATGCCCATTCCGTTTACACAGGAAGCCATCCATTACGTGGCGCAACGCATACGCCATGTGCAACAGGTGCTGGAGCGTCGGATTGCCATCGAGAACGTCAGCTATTACGCCGCGCCGGGTGCCGAACTCAGCGAACTGGAATTCATCAATGCAGTACTGCAGGAGGCTGATTGCGACCTGTTGCTTGACCTTAACAATATTTATGTCAACAGCATCAATCACGGCTACGATGCAACAGACTTCCTGCAGGGCCTGCCAGGCAAACGCGTTGCCTACGGTCACATTGCCGGACACTACAACGAGGCCGCAGACCTGATTGTCGACACCCATGCTGCCGATGTGATTGAGCCGGTATGGGATTTACTGGATCAAGCCTATCGGCAGTTTGGCGTGTTCCCCACCTTGCTGGAGCGGGATTTTAATTTTCCACCGGTAGAAGAGCTGTTGCTGGAAGTACAACAGATTAAAGCGGTACAGGAAAAACAGGCCCAAGCAGGTGCAGCAAATGACCAACGCAAACAAGGCTGAACCACTGCTGCAGCTACAAATGTCGTTTGCGGCGCATATCCGTAACCCGGATGCTGTGCCCGCACCGACAGACGTGGAAGACCGTCGCATGCAGATCTATCGGGATCTGTTCTTCAATAACATCAGCAGAATTCTGGCCAGCAATTTTCCGGTACTGAAGAAGATTTATGGTGATAACGCCTGGCAGCAACTGGTGCGGGAGTTTTATACCGAACACCGCGCGCACACACCTTTGTTTCCTGAGCTGCCCAAGGAATTTCTGCGTTATGTGCAGGAGCAACGGGTTAACCGCGCTGGTGATCCACCTTTCCTGCTGGAGTTGGCACACTACGAATGGATTGAACTGGCACTGACTCTGGACACGCAGGAAATCAGTGATGTGGCATGCAACACACAAGGGGATTTGCTCGAAGGAATTCCGGTAGTGTCACCGCTGGCCTGGCCGTTAGCCTACACCTTCCCGGTACACCGCATAGGTCCGGAGTTTCAGCCACAAGTGGCACCTGCAGAGGTGACACGTTTGCTGGCTTACCGCAATCGCAAAGACCAGGTGAAGTTCATGGAAATCAACCCGGTCACGTGGTTGCTGCTGGAGAAGCTCCAGACCGGTGATCGCAGCGGGAGAAACCTCCTGTTGTCGATAGCCGAAGAGATTGGCCACCAGGACCGCAACGCAGTGCTGGCGCATGGCCAACAATTACTACAGGACTTGTGGCAACGAGAGGTGGTGCTGGGCACACGTTCCTGATTGCAAGAATGATCAAGGCGCAGATTACTGAGCCGGCCCAAAAGGCAGCGGCAGAGCAGCCAATTCATAGCCACCCTGGCGCAGCAAATTGATCAGACCCTGGGGTCCTGCCAGGTGTAAGGCACCTACCGCGATAAACACTTTCTTCTCTGCCAGCTGGGGCAAAGCACTTGCAGCCATTTGACGATTGCGCGCCACGATGCCCAGATCCACAAAGTAATCGGTAATTTCCTGGTCCAGTACGTCAAACTGTTCCTGGGACAACTCATCCAGAGCTACCAGGCTGTTCTGCAGATAGACCTCTACCATCTCATTGTGTATCTCGTTCACCCTTTGGTAATCATCCAGGGCGTGGTCCAGGAGGGTGATCTGGTAGTCCAGTGGCATTTGCTCAAGGAACTGCAACTGCTGTTCCAGAGATTCGAGGCCGATCACTTTCAGGCCGCTGCCTGCAGCCCGCAAGGACAGCGACAAATCCATGAAAAAGCCTGTTTCTGGCGCGGGCACGCTCAATGTCATCATCACAGCCCAGACTTTCATCTGTGCTTTCCATTCAGCCGGTACCTGGTATGCACTCAAGGCCTGCATGGCCCGGTCAAAACGCTGTTGCCCCAGGAGAGAGTGCAGTCGGTCACTGTCCTGATAGTGCATGTACTCTGTGAGTTTTTTCAGAGTTGGTAAATCCGGTACCATTTCCATGGCAAATACATCGCAGCTGTTCAGCTCAGCGATCAGCTGTTCGGAGAAATCCACCACACGTGGATCTTCGCTGTGTATGGTGCCCAGCAGATAACCTGCTTCGCGGCCATCCTGGCTGATGCGCCAATACATACCCTCCTGGCCTTCTTCGTTCTGTTCCGCCTGGGCCGGAACGATCAGCCCCAGGCTTGTGATCGCCACCAACAACATATACCCGAGCACAGGCCGGGCATAATTTCTGACAGCTTCGAAGAGTGTGGCAGGCTTCATGGCAATTCCTTTTTCATTAACGTATCCTCAGCGCCCGGGTTTTTCCCAGGTTTTTAACCGAGTTATTTATTATGCCGCGCATTGCAGATCGATTCAGAGGCTTTTTACCCGTTGTGGTGGATGTGGAAACGGGCGGCTTTAATTGCAAAACCGATGCGCTGCTGGAAATTGCCGCCAGCATCATCCGTATGGACGATTTTGGTCGTATTTTTATTGCCGAAACCATAAGCGAGCACGTAGAGCCTTTCTCCGGTGCCAATATCGAGCCCAAGTCCCTGGAGATTACCGGCATCAACCTGGATTCTCCCTTACGCGGCGCTTTGCCGGAAAAGGAAGCCCTGCGACGGATATTCGCACCCATACGCAAGGAAATGAAGGCTACCGGTTGCCAACGCGCCATTCTGGTGGGCCATAATTCCTTTTTCGACCTGTCGTTTTTGAACGCTGCGATTGAGCGCACAGATTTCAAACGCAGTCCGTTTCATCCCTTCAGTTCCTTTGACACGGTTACCCTGGCCGGACTGGCTTTCGGTCAGACCGTATTGTCGCGGGCGGTGCAATCCGCCGGGCTGGAATGGAACGAAGCCGAAGCACACTCAGCCTACTACGATACCGAGCGCACCGCAGCCTTATTCTGTTCGATTGTAAATCGCTGGAAAATCCTCACCGGATTCTGAACAATAGCCATCCCAAGCGTCAATAACCTTTTTGGAAGAGAAGATTGTTATGTCCGATTTCCTGATGAATACCTATGCCCGCCTGCCCGTCGCTTTCACACATGGCGAGGGGGCCTGGCTGTTTGATGAAGATGGCAAACGATATCTTGATGCCATCAGTGGTTTGGGCGTTACCGGACTGGGTCACGCACATCCGGATGTGACCCGGGCAATCGCCGAACAGGCGGGCCTATTGATCCACACCAGCAATCTGGCACGCATACCCTGGCAGGAGAAACTGGCTGAAAAGCTGGCCGGAATATCGGGCATGGACAAATCCTTTATCTGCAATTCCGGCACAGAAGCCATCGAATGTGCTTTAAAGATAATCCGCCTGGCCGGCCACGAACGCGGCATAGACAAACCGGGCGTGATCGTCATGGAAAACAGTTTTCATGGCCGCACTCTGGCAGCGCTCTCGGCTACCGGCAGTCGCAAAGCCCAGGCGGGGTTTGAGCCTCTGGTCAGTGGCTTTGTACGTGTGCCTTTCAATGACCTGGGTGCAGTTGAAAAAGTCGCGGCACTGGACAAAAACATTGCTGCCGTTCTGGTTGAACCGATACAGGGCGAAGCCGGCATACAGGTACCTGATGCAGGCTATCTCAAGGGTCTTCGGGATATTTGCGACCGCAACGACTGGTTACTGGTGCTGGATGAAATCCAGAGCGGTATTTGTCGCACCGGCAAATGGTATGCCTTCCAGCATGAAGGCGTGTTACCGGATATTCTGACCAGCGCCAAAGCTCTGGCCAACGGCGTTCCCATTGGCGCTTGCATGGCCCGCGGTGCGGCAGCCAACCTGCTCAGCCCGGGACGTCATGGCACCACCTTTGGTGGCAATCCCCTCGCCTGCCGTGCCGCCTGTAGCGTACTCGATTTCATGCAAAGCCAGAACCTGAACCAACGTGCTGCTGAACTGGGTGAGCGCATGCTGGAAGGGTTCAGACAAAAACTGGCAGAAAAAAAATCCGTAGTCAGCATCCGTGGCAAAGGCCTGATGCTGGGCATAGAGTTGAATCAGAATGGCGGGTCAATCAAGCAGGCTGCTTTGGAAGCAGGCCTGTTGATCAATGTCACCCGTGACACCATTATCCGCCTGCTGCCACCGTTGATCATCGATGACAGCCAGGCCGACAGCATCGTCAACACGGTTTCGGAATTGATACTGACCAAAACCTGAATCAATCCGGGAATCAGTGCTTTACAGGCGCACCCTGCCGGTCCAGCTCGATCGGCGGCTGGCCGGCAAATTCGGTAACCGCCTTGCGCTGTGTGGCGCCGTCACCCACCACCACCCAGACCATATCCGGCTCGGCCATGTATTTGCGGATCACTGTCCGGAACGCGGCGGTGTCCATGGCCAGCAGGATTTCCTGATCTCGCGCAATCACATCGTGTGGCAGGTTCAGTTCGGCAATGCGGTCCAGCAGCCCCAGCTTGGCACCCAGTGTTTCCATGGCGCGAGCATCGCGCTTGATCACCTGGTTGCGCGTGGTTGCCGCATCTTCATCGGTAAACGTGTCGGCATAATTCGTCAGCATGTCACGAATCAAGGCCAGCGAGTCGCCGGTGGCATTGGAACGCACACTGGTAATAACTACAAACGGCGACACGGCCCGCGTGTATTGTCCCAGGCCGGAATAAGCGCCATAGGTATAGCCCTTCTCAATCCGCAGCAATTGGGTCAGCCGGGAACTGGAGCCGGCACCCAGACGTTCGTTGGCAAAATCGGTTCTCACCCAATCCAGATCGTCCGCATTGACCGAGCGCAAGCCCAGGCGAATGACCGATTGCTTGGAATCCGGTATATCAATGAAGTAGGTGCTGCCGCCAGCTGGTGCAGGGCTCAGAGGATATGGGGCAAATTCCGGTGCCTGGCCTTGCCAGCTGCGCGCCAAAGACTGCAATTTATTTTTCAACTGCGCTGCATCAATCGCTCCAACAAATTGCAGATGCGCGCCACCGGGTTTGAGATTCTTTTCATACCAGGCTTTCAGGTCATCCAGGCTCAAGGCTTCGACGCTTTCCCTGGTGCCCATGGCCTGACGGCCGTAGGGGTTGTCATCGCCATAAAGCACCCGGTTGAATGCTGCCGCTGCCACTGCATTGGGGTCTGCTTCAGCCGCCGTGAGCATGACCATCGCCTGGCGTTTCAGCCGTTCGAACTCAGCTTCATCCCATCGTGGCTGCAGCAGGATTTCCTGCACCAAAGCCAGCGTTTGATCCAGGTTGCGTGCCAATGCAGTGCCCGACAGGTAAAGTTGTTCGCGATCCGCATCGACACTGATACTGGAACCCAACAGACCTATGGCTTCTTCCAGTTCTGCCGCGGTTCTGTGCACCGTACCTTGCATCAGCATATGGGCAACACCTACGGCGGCACCGGCATGGCCTGGCTGGTCCAGCCAGGCACCACCCGGAATAATCAGACTGAAATTCACCAGCGGTACTTCATGGTCCGCAATGGCCAATACCTTTATGCCGTTGCTCAGTTCCAGGGTGGTGATATCGGGAGTCCGCAACACCGGTGCCGGACCCAATGGTGGTTCGGATCGATCAAATTGCGTGGGCGTGCGCTCATACTCGGCCACTTCGCCGGCACTGACTTGCTCGGCAGCAACTGCTTCAACGATCTCTTCTTCAGCCACTTCAACCTGGCGGGAATCGCTGACGGCCAGTTGCGGCTGGTCCTGCGGCACCCAACTGGTTTCGATATAGGGTTTGTCCTGCACGTACTGGCGATATACCCGCATGACGTCCTCACGGCTAACAGCCTGCAGGCGTTGAATGTCCTCGCTGACAAAAGCCGGGTCACCGGCATACTCGTTGTAGGTAGCCAACTGAAAAGCCTTGTTGAGCACGCCGCTGATGCCCTGATAAAACGCCGTCTCCAGTTCTGCCTTGATGCGTTGCAGCTCGGAGTCGGGAAACCCATTGGCTTCAAAACGAGCCAGACCTTCGTCGATTGCGGCGGCCACTTCATCCAGATCCGTGTCTTCCACCGCCTGTACCCGGATTCTGAATTCCCCTGCCAGTTCCATTGCGTTGTTGGATGC
This sequence comes from uncultured Wenzhouxiangellaceae bacterium, assembly GCA_964602895.1. Taxonomy (GTDB): domain Bacteria; phylum Pseudomonadota; class Gammaproteobacteria; order Xanthomonadales; family SZUA-36; genus JAWXBM01. The sequence continues at coordinate 11,012 of CAZRTG010000031.1, read as the reverse complement.
ACTGACCGCAGGTGCCAGTTTTTTCTCTTCCACCAACACCTGGTATAACGGCGCACGCTTGGTGCCGGACAAAACCTGGCCCAATACATTCAAGGCATAGCTGTCCGGGTGGTATTGTTCAACGGTGGGCCAAATCATCCGCAGCTCGGGCAACCTGGCGAATTTGTCCGGATACCACAGCTTTTCAGTGGTACCAAGCGTGACCGGCATGGGCGGCAGGGGCTCTACCTGCGGGCCCCGGCGGATTTCGCCAAACCACTGATTCAACAGGGGTTTTACTACCACCGGATCAAAATCACCTGCCACCACCAGCGTGGCGTTGTTGGCACCATAGTATTGCTCGTAAAATTCTTTGACATCATCCAGTGTGGCGTTCTGCAGATCATCCAAAGAACCGATCACGGTCCATGAATAGGGATGGCCTTCGGGGTACAGTTCCCGGCGGATCACTTCTTCGGTGTAGCCGTAGGGTTGATTGTCCACACGCTGCCGTTTTTCATTTTTGACAACCTGTTTTTCACGTTCCAGCGCTTCCTGCGTCACCGTGTTGATCATGAAGCCCATACGGTCGGAATCGATCCAGAAAATCTTCTCCAGCGCATCGGTGGGCACCACTTCGTAATACACCGTACCGTCATTCCAGGTACCGCCGTTACGGCTGCCACCCAGTTCCTCGATGTACTTGCGATTGGCACCCCGCGGCACATTTTCAGAATCATTGAAGGACATGTGCTCAAAAAAGTGCGCGAAACCCGTGCGCCCGGGGACTTCCCGATTGGAACCAACGTGAAAGATCGATGCAACCGCCACCACCGGGTCGGAATGATCCTGATGCAGAATCACTTCAAGGCCATTGCCCAGCGTGTATTTTTCAAAGGGAATGGAAAAATCGACGGTTGCTTTTGAAATGCCCGTAGTGGCCTGATCGCTATCAGTTACGATCGCCGCTTGCTCGCCAGGCGGCTTGGAGCAAGCTGCAAGCAGGGCAGAACACAGCAGACCCCACACGAACAGCCGGAATGAATTGGATTCAACGAACATGGGTTTTTCCTTCTGTCTGCGTCAGGACCAGAGCTGCGCCAAAAGTGCGGGCCATTGGCCACCCAACCGGGCTGCCAGCAGGTTACCGCGTTGCTGCAGTTGCTGCTCGCTGGCAGCCGTCAGAGTCGCGTGTCCCAGTTTGCGACCTGCGCGGGCCTCTTTGCCGTAGTCGTGCAAGTGCAAACCGGGGATGGACAACAATTCAACGGCATCCGGTATCCGGCCTGTCCAGTTGAACATCAAACAGGCCTGCTGCTGCTCTACAGAGCCCAACGGCAAGCCGCAAATCGCGCGCAAATGGTTTTCGAACTGTGAGGTAGTGGCCGCATCGATGGTCCAATGGCCGGAATTATGTACCCGTGGAGCAATTTCGTTGACCATCAACTGCCCATTGGCCATGAAAAATTCTACGGTCATCACACCGATGTAGTTGAAATGAGCCAGCAGGCGTTGTGCAATCTGTTCCGCCCGGGCTTGCAAACCGGCACCCAGACTGCCCGGATGGCTGAGCATCAACACACCGTCTTTATGCACATTGCGGGTCAATGGCCAGAATCGTATTTCTCCCTCCTGGCTGCGTACCGATACCAGTGAACACTCGGCATCGAAAGGCACAAAGGCCTCAAGAATCAATTCAGCATCACCCAGCCTTTGCCAGGCACGTTCCAGGTCTTCCAGCTGGCGCAGGATGACCTGACCCTTGCCGTCATAGCCCAGGCGGCGGGTTTTCAATACAGAGGGGAAACCCAGCCGCTCTACCGCCGCCAACAAGTCCGGACGCGACGACACAGCAACAAAGGGAGGTACGGGAATATCCAGATCCTGTAACAGCTTTTTTTCCACCAGTCGGTCCTGGCATTGTTGTAATGGCGCTACGCCCGGATGCAAGGCGCAGTGTTGCAGCAAGGCCGCAGCGCTGGCGGCCGGTACATTTTCAAAATCGTAGGTGGCGACGTCTACCGACTGTCCCAATTGCGACGCGGCCGCAGTATCTTCGAAGCCGGCCTGCAGCAAATCACCCAATGCACCCGCACAGGCATCTGCTGCAGGGTCCAGAAAGCGGAATTGCAGGCCCAGCGGAATGCCGGCCAAAGCCATCATGCGTGCCAGCTGGCCGCCACCGAGGATGCCAATGGTACGAATGCTACTGGTGGCTTCAGGGGCGGCTTCAGGGGCGAATTCAGACATCTGTGGATGGATCTGCGTCGGCCAAAACGCTATCGCGACGCTGGTCACGAAAAACTTGCAGTGCATTGCGTATACGGGAATCGTGATTGCCGATGATGGCCGCTGCCAGCAAGGCCGCATTGGTCGCACCTGCGACACCAATGGCCAGGGTGCCTACAGGTATACCCGCCGGCATTTGCACGATGGACAATAAGGAATCCATGCCATTGAGTGCCTTGGACTGCACCGGTACACCCAGCACGGGCACTATCGTTTTGGCTGCCACCATACCCGGTAAATGCGCTGCACCGCCGGCGCCGGCAATGATTACCTGCAGGCCACGTGCGGCTGCCTGATCGGCATATTCAAACATGCGATCGGGCGTGCGATGTGCTGAAACCACACAGGTTTCATAGGCAATACCCAAAGCTTGCAGTGTTTCGGCTGCTGCGCGCATGGTGTCCCAATCGGAACGCGAGCCCATGATGATGCCAACCCGAATAGTTTCTTTTGAATCGTGCCCGTTTTCTTCGTGCCCGTTTTCTTCGTGTCTGTTTTCTTCGTATTTGCTTGCTTTGGGATCCATTACCTCGCCCTCCTCGGGAACCCTGCCGGGGAAAGCGGCTTATTGTAACAGCAGCACAGGCCTGGGTTGACGAAATTGATGTTTTGAACCTGTAATACCCTGTTGCAGGTCAAGTTAAAAAAAATGTCGTAGAATAGGGCCAGGATTCTGCCACCGAACCAAGGGCTGACTGATACCCATGAGTATAGACGGAAAACTGCTTGAGATACTTTGCTGCCCGGTCAGCAAAAGCCCATTGTCGCGCCTGGAGCGCAGTCGACTGGAAAAACTGAACCGGGCTATTGCGGCCGGTGAAGTGGATCAGATTGACGGCACCAAAGTTGAGCAAACGCTGCGCGAAGCTTTGATCACTGAAGATCGCAAGGTCATTTACGCAGTGATCGACGACATCCCCATATTGCTTTCCGAGCGCGGTATCGGCACCACCCAGCTACAGGGTTTCTAAGTAAGCTCTGAATAAATCAGAGTTTCACTGAAGGCAACAATTTGCCCGGATTCATGATGCCATTCGGGTCAAATACCTTTTTCAATCCCTTCATCAATGTTATTTCCTCTGTTGAACGAACCCGGTGTAACCACGGCTGTTTGAGCAAGCCCAGTCCATGTTCTGCCGATATGCTGCCGCCCATGGCCTCGGTTAAAGCATAAGTCTGCTCGCTGATCTCATGACAACGCTGTTCAAATTCAGCTGCTGCCATATCAATCGGGCCAATCAGATTCATATGCAGGTTGCCATCGCCGATGTGACCATACCAAACCACTTCAAACTCCGGGCACAGACCGGCCATCAATTCATCCATACGGCTGAGGAATTCGGGCACGCGCGACACCCGTACCGACAAGTCATTTTTATAGGGCCGATAACGGGTAATGGCTTCCGAAATACCCTCACGATATCGCCATAGATCGGCATTCTGCTTTTCGCTCTGGCTGATCACCCCATCCACCAACCAACCCTGCTCCAGGCCGTGCTCAAAACACTCCAGAGCGACGTTTTCTTCGACTTCAGAGGGGCAGTCGAACTCACAGAGCACATACAGCGGTGAGTCAGCATCCATGGCAGCGGGCAAGTCGTGACCCTTGCGTACATGCCGCATGGCTTTATCGGTCAGAAACTCGAAGGCAGACAGGCGCAAGCGCAAATTCAACAGCGCAAAAACTTTCATCAATGCGTCCCTGTCGCTCAAACCCAACAACAGCACTTTACCGGGTGGTGGCGGATCAGCCAGCTGAATTGTTACTTCAACAATCAGGCCCAGCGTGCCTTCGCTGCCGATAAACAAATGACGCAAATCGTAACCACTGGCATTTTTTACCAGGCCACGATTCAGTTCGAGAATGTCGCCGGTGCCGGTTACCACCTTCAGCCCGGAAACCCAGTCGCGTGTTAATCCATAGCGCAATACGCGGATACCGCCCGCATTGGTGGCCACGTTGCCGCCAATCTGACTGGAGCCTTCCGAAGCAAATGAAACCGGGTAAAACAGTCCCTGTTCTCGGGCAAAATCCTGTAATGTTGCAGTCACTACTCCGGCTTCCATCGTGACAGAACGATCTACAGCACTAAAATCCCCGATGCGCCGCAGCCGGTCCATGGAGATAACCAACTCACCATTCCTTGCCACCGCGCCGGCACTCAGGCCGGTGCGACCACCGGACGGAACAATGGCGATATTCGCAGTATTGGCGTAGCGTACCAGTGACTGGGCTTCAGCAGCCGAGTGAGGAAAAGCCACGGCCATGGGGGAGGGCTGAAAAAATCGTGTCCAATCCTGGCCATGCGACTGCAATACGACCGGGTCGGTGGAAATCTCCATCTCCGGAAAGGCCTGTTGCAGCCTGGTAGCGGCTGTGGCGTTGTCATTCAACATGCTGAATCCTGATTTTTACCGTATGCGTTGGGGCCTGATTGTTTCGGGCTGATTGCTGGTGGCTGGTTGATTTGCGCAGGCCAAGTCCGCACAATTCCGCCCTTGTGTTGGCAATCGATCAAAAGCGAAGAGTAAAAGGCTATGCCAAAAAAAGCGAGAAACTACTCCCTGGACAGGGAAAAAATCAGGTTCCTGTTGTTGGAAGGGATCCATCCTTCTGCCAAGGAAATGATTCATGACCGTGGTTATAGCCAGGTAGAACTGCTACCGCATGCATTGTCCGGTACCGAACTGAAAAAAGCTTTAAAAGGTGTACATTTTCTCGGCATCCGTTCGCGCAGCCAACTGGATGCAAAGGTGCTGGAATCGGTTGACCGGCTCACCGCCGTAGGTTGTTTTTGTATTGGCACCAACCAGGTCGACCTCCAGGCTGCCCAAATGCGTGGCGTGCCGGTATTCAACGCACCCTTTTCCAACACCCGCAGTGTGGCCGAACTGGCGCTGGCTGAAGTCATCATGCTGATGCGCGGAATTCCACGCCGCAGCGCGGCAGCCCACCGCGGCGAATGGCTTAAATCAGCCACCCATTCACATGAAATTCGGGGCAAAACGCTGGGCATCATCGGCTATGGCCATATCGGCACTCAGTTGGGCATTCTGGCAGAGGGGCTGGGTATGCGTGTGCTTTATTACGATATCGAACACAAGCTGCCATTGGGCAATGCCATTAACTGTCCGCGCCTGAATGACCTGCTGAAACAATCACATGTGGTCAGTCTGCATGTACCCGAAACAGAACAAACACGGGGTATGGTCGATAAGAAATTCATACGTAGCATGCGCGATGGCGCTTACCTGATCAACGCCAGTCGTGGCACGGTGGTTGATATCGATGCGCTGGCGGCTGCACTGCAATCCGGCAAGCTGGCAGGGGCTGCAATAGATGTTTTCCCCACCGAGCCCGGGTCAACCAAAGACACGTTTGAATCCCCTCTGCGCGGGATGGATCAGGTCATTCTTACGCCACACATCGGTGGCAGCACCATGGAAGCACAGGAAAACATTGCGATTGAGGTGGCTGGTAAATTATTGCGCTATAGCGACAATGGCTCGACCCTTTCTGCGGTAAATTTTCCACAGGTCAGCCTGCCTGACCACGAAAATGCCAGCCGTATTCTGCACATTCACCGTAATGAACCCGGTGTATTGCAACTCATCAACCAGGTTTTTGCTGACAGAAACGTCAATATTGCGTCGCAGTACCTCAATACCAGCGGGCAAGTGGGTTACGTGGTCATGGACCTGGAAACCCCTGACCCAACCGATTTATTGCGGCATTTACGCAAAGTACCCGGCACCATCCGCGCCAGAATCCTGTATTGATGATGCGAAGTTGAATGGAGCAGACAATAAAAGGCTGTCCTATACTAGTGGCCTGTAACAGTCACCAGTGACCTGATATAGAGAGAGAACAACCATGCAATCCCAAAAGTCTGCTCTACTCTGGAATTTATGTCACATCCGCTTCAGCCTGTATCTGGCACTGGCATGTATTTGGGTCAGCCCCGTTTATGCTCAGGCTAAAACTGAGGACTCCAGTCCCAAGCCCGAAAAGCTGTTTGCCAGCAATGAGACATTCGTTATTTCGATCAAGGCGCCCTGGCGCGACATCGTTCGCAAATCCAAGGTGCAAGACCCCTACCCGGCCAGCATGCAATTCACTGACAGCCTGGGTCAGATGCACGACATTCCGATCACCGTTGAACGGCGTGGCATCACCCGCCAGGTAGTTTGCAGATACCCACCGATCAAGCTGCGCTATAACAAAGAAGACGTAAAAGGAACGACTTTTCGTGGTACTGACGAATTGAAGCTGGTCACGCATTGCGACAAGGGTTCCAAATGGGAACAGTACTACATAAAAGAATATCTGGCTTACCGTTTTTTCAACCAGATTACTGAAAAGAGCTATCGTGCGCGCCCCTTGTCGATTACCTATATCGAGAGTGAAAGCGATTCAACTGATGGTCCGCGTTTTGGCTTTTTGATAGAAGATACGGCTGATTTGGCCAAACGCAATGACCTGAAAAAACTGGATATTGTCAAAGCCCAACGCAAGCAACTGGATCCGGTGCAGGCTGGACGGGTGGCCTTATTTGAATACCTGATATCCAATGTTGATTTTGAACTTCTCAGTGGCCCCAAAGGCGACACATGCTGCCACAATGCGCGTCTGATTGGTGATGACAGCGGCACAAATATCGTGGCAGTGCCTTACGATTTTGATTCTTCAGGCTTCGTCGATGCCCACTATGCTGCGCCCAATGAATTTCTGGGAATCAGGTCGGTTACACAAAGACTGTACCGTGGCTACTGTACCCACAATTCACAAATGGAAGCGATCCGGCAGGAATATATCGCCAAAGAAGCGGACATCATGGGCCTGATCAATGCAGAAACCCGGCTCAGTTCCCGCTCGACCAAAAACGCCAATAAATTCATTGGCAAATTTTTTGAAACCATCAGGAGCGATAAGGATTTTCAGGAAGAAATCATTGGGAAATGCCGCAAGTAGGCATTTGAGCTACCGGCATGGCCGGTTTGGTTTCCCCGGCCTGTTCTGAATCTGTGTCAGTTTCCGCACTTGCTGTTGCGGATTCGGCAGAAACGTTTGCCAGAAGAATCTTTAAATCACCGTTGGCTGGATAAAGAGCAATCACTTGCTGCAGGTAGCCAGCACGCTCCGAATCGTTGCCTGGCAGTGCGATTTTACCCTCGGGATAACCGGCAAATAAGCCCTCAGAAGTTACTTCCAGATAGGCAGGATGGCCACCATAAGCTCTGGACAGTCCGGTATCAATCTGGATCACTGCGCCGTCATAGCGGGTAAAAATGGCTCCCCCGGTAGGTGTGTGTCCGACAACTATATGTTTTGCGTGATGCTGCTCCAGCAAGGCGGCCACGGTTTCGGGCGTTGCCTCGGGAGCTCTGCCAGCAAGCCCTCGGTACCACAAAGGACCATAGGGGTCCTCAAGTATGCCCGGGTTGGCTGGATCGTAATGTTCCAGCCTGGCCAATGCCATTCCGGTCAGGGATTCCAGACTGTTCCGGCAATAACGACCGCTCAAGCCAGCGTGCAGGAAAACCATATCATTGATCTGAATGGCAACTTTTGAACGCAAAGTACGCTTGAACATATCACCTTCAGGATCCCACCTCGGATCCCAGGCCATGCGGTGTTCCACCCAACCCAGTGGATGGGTTTTGTCCCATTCCTCACGATAATCTTCCGGTAAGGCCAAAAAGCTTTCCGGATTGTTTTCTCGCATGTTCTGCATGACCAGGTCGAAGTAGCGGTTCCGCAAAGTTGCCGAATTCCTGCCGGCAAAAGCAGCAAACTCTCCATCGCTGACATAGCGCAGGTCGCCGGTAACATTCATGGCTTCGTGATTGCCAATCAGGCTGTGCACCTGACCGCCTTTTTTGTGAGCCTGCTTCGCAAGCTTGTCCAGGTGTTCGATGATTTTGCGGGTATCGGCTCCGCGATCCGGAATATCGCCTGTTTGCACCAGATGGGTTTCACCACCCGCCCATTTGCCTTTCTTGTCCAGCAGGCCGGCCGCTTGCAAGGCAATCAAATAATTCTCGTAATCACCGTGTATGTCCCCTATGGCCACGACACGTTCAACACCGGTCCAATGATAAGGATCGATTTCTGTTGCAGCAGCGCAGGCAACAACCGGGATCAATAGCAGAAGCAGCAGAATCTTTTTCACAAGGCTCTCCAATTTTTGTGATCCAAAGGACAAAGAGTGACAACCATCGACCTTTCAGCAAAGTACAGTTTACTGGATTTTTGCCAAAAGGTTGGCGCTGATCAAGCAATGGGGTAGGCTACTGGCAGTGGGGCAGTGTATTTGTATATAATTCTGCTCCAGGTCAACAGCCAGCACATTTATTGTTGTTGACCAGCGGGAATATCAAGGGACCAGCGATATTTCAAAACAGTCGATCGTTTACGATTCGGCTGTAATTCTTCAAGCCACGGACAGGCGAGCTTTTATGGGCTGGCCCTCGATCCATTGTTGGCCAGCCAGGTAACCAGAGAGGATGGTCAGCGTTTTGGGCACTGAAAGCCCAAGCGCTAAACTTGGATTAAGGGGCCGGTAATGAACACAATCAAAAAACGTTTGAACCCTGTCAATTTTCGGGGAAATTTCCCGGGTCGATACCACGGCATAACCGTAATGGAATTGCTCATCGGGTTGGCTTTTCTGCTGATATTGGTGGCTTTTGTTGCCCCTAACCTGCAGCAGGATTTTGGCAGAGGTGAAATGAAACAGGCCGTAGCCGATTTTCACCGGCAACTGGATATGGCACGTTTTGCGGCGCGCAGGTTGAACACCGAAATCAAGGTGGATTTCAATCAGGAACTGCGGGCTAAAAACCACTCCATCAGTTTTATGCTGCCTGGTGAACCCAATCTCGAACCCGTGCTCAAGGAGTATGTGCTCCCTGAAAACATCCGCATGCACAGTCCCCAAGACAGCCTGCGTTTTGATCCGACTGGCGAAGTGGAGTGGACAGCCCAGGTCGAATTGATTTCAGAAAGAAACAGCTTGTTGGGTGAGCGCTTCCTGATCGAGTAGCCAGCTGAGTTCGCTGGTTAACAACTACTCGTCCGGAGCGAGTTCAATCACCAGACCGTCATGTTCTTCGCGTAACTCCAGTTGGCAACTCAGGCGCGAACCCGGCTTGAAGCCATCCAGAAATTCCAACAACTCTTCTTCGTCCATTTCACGGACCGGAAATTTGTCATTCCATACCTCGTCAACATAGACATGACAGGTGGCACAAGAGCACATACCACCGCAGATGGCGGCAACACCCCAGTCGAATTCACGCAGTACTTCCATCAGTTTATCATTGGGTTGAGCCTGTATCTGGTGCTGATTCCCATCCCGGTCGGTTACATTTATTGTTATCAAAGTAAATCCTTTAAATTGCTTGTGTGATCTGCCAGTACTTTTGGACTGACAGGAGTTTGTTTGCCGATCAATTGCCGTCCAACCATGTAGTCTCTTGCGGCATTGATGGATTGTACCCCGTGAACGGTTTCACCTTGCACGGCAAAGTAGCTGAAACCACCGGTTTCAGGGTGCTCGCGGCGTATCAAGGTGTCCCCGGACCGCGGTATGCCAGCCATTTGCAGGCGTTGGTCGTATTGCTCCGACCAGAACCAGGGCGTTTCTGTGTAAGACTGATTTCCACCCAGCAGGTTGGCGGCTACCAACTTGCCCTGGCTGACGGCATTCTGCACGGACTCCAAAACCTGCCTGCCTTCCAGCAGGGGATGCATCAGTTCGGCGACGTCGCCCGCGGCATAGATGTTTTCAATATTGGTCCGGCAATATGCATCAACTTTTATACCGCGGTCGATCTGAACTCCCGAGTCGGCCAGCCAGGCTGTATCCGGCCTCACACCCACGCCTATCATCACGCTATCAACCGCAATGGATTCTCCATTTGCCAGTTCAACACTTTGTGCTCGCCCATTGCCAAGAATCTGTTTGACACCCGAGCCCAGCAGAATGCGAACACCCTTCTGCTCATGAAACTCCCTGAGAAAGGCTGCCACGCCGGGCACGGCAGAGCGCTTCATGATTTCGTCCTGAGCTTCAATCACGCTAACCTCACAACCCAGACTGTGTGCCGATGCAGCGACTTCCATGCCGATGTATCCCGCACCGATGACCGCCAGACGGGCACCCTGCCGAAGCTGGGCACTGAGTTCCAGGGCTTCATCCAGATCGCGCAAATAATAAACACCTGCCAGCTCGGCACCCGGGACAGGCAATCGGTTCAGAACCGCTCCGGTACATATCGCCAGGCCGCTGTAGGAACAGCTACTGCCGTCGCTGAGGGCTACCTGTTGTGTTTCCACATTCAGCGAACTGGCAGTTACACCCTGCAACAACTGGATCTCGTGCTCTGCATAGAATTCCAGGTGGCGCAACTGGCAGCGTTCTGCAGCCCATTCTTTTTTCAGAACCTGCTTGGATAAAGGCGGCCTTTGATAGGGCACATGGGTTTCTTTGCCCACCAGGACTACTTCACCATCGAAACCGCCCTGGCGCAGCCCAATAGCTACCTGGACTCCAGCCTGGCCTGCGCCCAGTATGACTATCCTGTTGTTCATGAAGTGCCTTCATCCTGAATATTAAAGAAACTCTGATTTGTTCGGAGCTTGATCGGAACTGCGAACTATACCGCAGAAAAAAGCAGCCATGAAGTATACTCAATCTGTATCAGTTTCTCAGTTGTGAAACCGACAGGTGCACCACATT
>CAZRTG010000030.1:0-26049 GCA_964602895.1 uncultured Wenzhouxiangellaceae bacterium | reverse complement strand
GACAGTGCCTATGGCGCAAAAGACACAGAAGAGGGCAGTACGGCATCCACTTCAGCGGCTGCTTTGCAGGAAGAATTGGCCCGCAAGGAAGAAGCGTTGATTACCGAGGAGCAAACCAACGAATTCCTGCAGCGGCGGATCAAGGAACTGGAAGCACAGATTCAGCCGACAGACCTGGTCGTGGAAGATGAAGAACTGGCTTCCATGGAATCGCGTTTGCGTGAACAGCGCCAGGCTGAAGAAGCTGCCGTCGAGGTTGAAACAGAAAAGGATCCGGCTCCATCAGATGTGCCACATGTGACTACGTCTTCCGAGCAAACTGAACTGCCCTGGTACCAGCGTTGGATCACCTGGGTGATTGGCCTGTTGGTGGTGGTGGCTGTTGCATTGGGTTGGTACCGCAGCCGCCGTGGCGACCTTGCACCGGAGGGCGCCGTTGCCGCTCCGGATCACGCTGCAGTGCGGGGAATCAAGGACGATGCGGAAGAGGTTCTGAAAGTACTCGAGCCTGCAGATCAGCCGGCACCTCCATCGGCCAGAGGCAGCGATAAGGATGCAGATCGAGACGACAGCCCGGATGATGTGCAAGAGACTGACGCGACGCTCAAAGCGGCACCCCGATCGGGCCAGTCGCGGCATTTTGATCATGAAGAAGCCCATATTCTTGATGAAGAAAGTGCAGATCCAGAGGTCAGACTGGACCTGGCAAGAGCTTATATTTCCATGGGTGATCGTGAAGCCGCCCGGGCCATTCTGGGCGAAGTGCTGGAGCACGGCGATGAAGCCCAGAAGGCAGAAGCTGAAAAAATGCTGTCCGGCCTGTAGATAGGAAAACGATTGGGTCACAGGGCCGGGCAGGGCAACCTGCCCGGCCTTTGCCTTTCTCAGACAGGCTGCTGGCCATTAAAATAGGAACGTAGAGCATGCGATACGCCCTGGGCTTGGAATACGACGGCAATGGATTCCTGGGTTGGCAAATACAGCGTCAGGAGCCAACCGTTCAGGGCTGTCTGGAACAGGCCGTAGCACAGGTTGCGAACCATGAGGTGCGTGTCCACTGCTGTGGTCGTACGGATACCGGTGTGCATGCCCGTTGTCAGGTCGCCCATTTTGACTCGCTGTCCGAGCGCAGTGAACGCTCCTGGATCCTGGGTATCAACAGTCATTTGCCCACCGGCATCAGCGTATTGTGGATACGTGCAGTGGATGATGACTTCCATGCCCGCTTTAGTGCTTATGCACGGTCCTATCAGTATCGGGTGCTGAACCGCTGGATACGTCCGGCTCTGGAAGCACAATACGTCAGCTGGTATCGCAAACCGCTGGATGAAGTGCGTATGCACCGTGCGGCGCAGGCACTATTGGGTGAACATGATTTTTCGACATTTCGTGCGGCGGCCTGCCAGGCCACACATGCGGTCCGGGAAATTCAGGCCATTTCGGTCAGCCGACAGGGCAACCGGGTGCTGTTGGATATAACCGCCAATGGTTTCCTCTATCACATGGTGCGCAATATCGCGGGTAACCTGATGGCCATCGGCAGTGGCGAACAGGAGCCTGGCTGGCTGGCCCAGTTATTGGCCAGTAAAGACAGAACCCGGGCTGCTGCGACCGCTCCTCCGCAAGGGTTGTATTTTATGGGCGCGCGTTATCCGGAAAAATACCTGCTGCCGTCGAAAGCCCGGGATTTTCCGGAACAGCAGGATACTGAGGCAAATGGGTAAAACACAGTCAAAATGAAGGGTGTAAGGGTAAAAATTTGTGGTCTGACTCGAGGCCAGGACGTTGCGGCTGCAGTAAACTATGGGGCAGATGCGCTGGGTTTTGTATTTGTGCCTGCCAGTAAACGCTGTATCAGTGCGGACGAAGCAACTAAACTGTGCCTGCAGGTTCCGGCTTTTATCGCACGGGTAGGTTTGTTTCTGGATCAACCGGCGATGGATATCACCGAGATCCTCAAGCAAGTGTCACTGAGTGTGTTGCAATTCCACGGTCGTGAAAGCGCCGAATTTTGCCGCCAGTTCAACCGCCCCTATATCAAGACAGTGAGTTTGAATGCAGGCAGCAGCATCGCAGAACTGGAGCAGGCTTATCCTGATGCCGCCGCGTTGTTGCTGGACAGCCATCAACCCGGCGACTTGGGTGGTACCGGAAAAACAGTAGACTGGCAGCAGGTTCAGCCCGGTTCGCGGCCTTTGATATTGGCAGGCGGTTTGAACCCACACAACGTTGCGAAAGCGATACAGTTGATTCGCCCCTGGGCGGTGGATGTATCCAGTGGCGTAGAAATATCTCCCGGCATCAAGGATGCCGATGCAATCAGACGATTTATCAGCGAGGCAAAGCAGTGAGTACTGAAGCGATTCAAGCATCTTCCCAGGCATCTACCCAGGCATCTTCCCAGGCATCAACGCCGGTATTTGAGCCGGATAACGAAGGACATTTTGGCCCTTATGGTGGCGGCTATGTTTCGGAAACACTGGTACACGCATTGGACGAACTGAAATCAGCCTGGAATCGCTGGCGGGAAGACGATGAGTTTGTCGCCAGGCTGGACGCAGATCTGGCGAATTACGTAGGCCGGCCGTCGCCCATTTATTTTGCCAGGCGATTGACCGAAGAGTCGGGCGGAGCCCGCATTCTGCTCAAACGCGAAGATCTGAACCACACCGGTGCGCACAAGATCAACAATACCGTTGGTCAGGCCATTCTGGCCGATCAAATGGGCAAAAAGCGATTGATTGCCGAAACCGGAGCAGGTCAACATGGCGTGGCTTCTGCCACCGTGGCGGCGCGACTGGGCAAGGAATGTGTGGTCTACATGGGCGAAATTGACATTGTCCGTCAGGCCAGCAATGTCTTTCGCATGAAGTTGCTGGGTGCAGAAGTGCGCTCCGTCAGCAGCGGATCGAAAACCCTCAAGGATGCCCTGAACGAAGCCATGCGGGATTGGGTAACGAATATTGACGATACCTTTTATATCATCGGAACCGTGGCGGGCCCACATCCTTACCCGGTGATGGTGCGCGATTTCAATGCCATCGTGGGCCGCGAAGCCCGACGCCAGATGCTGGCGCAGTATGACGCTTTGCCGGACGCTCTGGTCGCCTGTGTCGGCGGTGGTTCCAATGCCATGGGCCTGTTTCACCCATTTATCGGTGATAGTTCGGTCAGGATGATCGGGGTCGAAGCAGCCGGTCGTGGTCTGGCCTCGGGCGAGCATGCAGCCTCTTTGTGCGCCGGTCGCCCCGGAATTCTGCACGGCTGTCGCACTTATCTGATGGATGATGACAATGGGCAGATTATCGACACCCATTCCATTTCAGCCGGCCTGGACTATCCGGGCGTAGGCCCCGAACATTCCTGGTTGAAAGATACCGGCCGGGCTGAGTATGTCGGCATTACCGATAAAGAGGCTTTGCACGCATTCCACAAACTCACCCGCCTGGAAGGTATTTTGCCGGCGCTGGAAAGCAGCCATGCCGTGGCCTACGGCATGAAGCTGGCGGCTGGTATGCGACCGGATCAAACAGTGCTGGTCAACCTCTCCGGGAGAGGCGACAAGGATGTAGCTACCGTGGCTGAACTGGAGAAAATCACGCTGTGAACAATCGTATAGACCAATGTTTTGCCAAACTGGCTGCAGATTCGAAAACCGCCCTGGTGCCGTTTATTACCGCGGGTGATCCGGAACCCGACTGGACCGTAAGCATCATGCACCGCCTGGTGGAGGCGGGTGCCAATCTGCTGGAACTGGGCATCCCGTTTTCCGATCCCATGGCCGATGGCCCGGTGATTCAGGCCGCCAGCGAGCGCGCCATCCGCAAAGGGGTCTCGTTGCGGTCGGTTCTGGCCATGGTGGCAAGCTTCAGGGAAAAGGATCAAAGCACACCCGTGGTGCTGATGGGCTATATGAACCCGATAGAACGCTACGGTCATGAGGCACTGGCCGCCGATGCGGCTGCAGCAGGCGTGGATGGCATTTTGATGGTGGATTGTCCACCCGAAGAAATGTTGGATTTGACGGAGCTGCTGGAACAACAGGGCGTTCACCCGATTCGCCTGCTGGCACCTACGACCACTCCGGAACGTGTGGCTTTGGTTGCGGCACATGCCAAAGGCTATCTGTATTATGTGTCCTTCAAGGGCATAACCGGAGCTGACCGCCTGGACCAATCCGGCATTGTCGCTCCACTGGAGGAAATCCGCCGCCATACCCGTTTGCCAGTCGCCGTGGGTTTTGGAATCAAGGATGCCGAAAGTGCCGCAGCGGTTGCGCAGTTGGCCGACGCAGTGGTGATTGGCAGTGCGCTGGTTGAAACCATGTCGCGGGCCGATTCAGTCGGGCAGGCAGGCCAACTGGCGGCGGACTTCCTTGCGCCGGTGCGTAAGGCCATGGACAATGTGGCTGCATAGACCGGCAGTGGCAACCAGAGAGAAAGCGCTATGAGTTGGTTCCAGAAACTGATGCCTTCGAGAATTCGTACCGAAGGTGGCAACAAGCGCACCGTGCCGGAAGGCTTGTGGACCAAGTGCCCGGACTGCATGGCTGTACTGTATCGCCCGGAATTGGAGCGCAACCTGCTGGTATGCCCCAAGTGCAACAATCACATGCCAGTGGGTGGTCGCGCCCGCTTGCTGCAGTTTTTTGATCCCGAAACTACGCAGGAAATCGCGGCCAAATTGGAACCGGCCGACCCACTCAAGTTTCGTGATACGAAGAGGTACAGAGATCGTATCGTGGCTTCGCAAAAAGCTACCGGTGAGAAAGATGCACTGATCGCCATGCGTGGAAAATTGCAGGATGCTCCCCTGATTGCCTGTGCGTTCGAGTTCAGGTTTATGGGTGGGTCCATGGGCTCGGTAGTGGGCGAAAAATTTGCCCGAGCCGGCCAGGAAAGCCTGCGCACGCGGGCACCGTTGGTGTGCTTTTCAGCCACGGGTGGAGCCCGAATGCAGGAAGGCTTGCTGTCCCTGATGCAAATGGCCAAAACCAGTGTGGTGCTGGCCAGGCTGGCGGAAAATGGCATCCCCTTTATCTCGGTTTTGACCCATCCCACCATGGGTGGCGTGTCGGCCAGTTTGGGCATGCTGGGTGATGTGAACATCGCCGAACCTGGCGCATTGATCGGCTTTGCCGGCCCCCGTGTGATCGAACAAACGGTGCGGGAGAAACTGCCGGAAGGTTTTCAGCGTGCCGAGTTTTTGCTGGAAAAGGGTGCCATCGACATGATCGTTGACCGGCGCCAGTTACGCGACCAGATTGCCCGTTTGCTGGCCTTGCTCAGTGGCGGCTCACAGCCCCGGCCGGTGGTGGGTGAACTGGTGCAACTGAGCTGAAGCAGCTCTGTATTTGTAAGTCAGCCGATTCTGCCCACGGCACCAATGGTCAATCTGCACACCCCCATGCCTGACTCATTCAGCACGGATAGCCTGGAAAACTGGTTGCGTGTGCTGGAAACCCGTCACCCAACTACCATTGATCTTGGCCTGGACCGCGTCGGCCAGGCCTGGCGTAATTTGGGTTGTCCACGTCCGGCAAAGCAGGTATTCATTGTAGCCGGCACCAATGGCAAAGGCTCCACCGTGGCTTATATCGACGCCATGGTGCGGGCCTTGTCCTATCGCTGCGGCAGTTATACCTCGCCCCATGTGTTTCGTTACAACGAGCGGGTCAGGATGGGTGACCGGCATTCCTGTGACGAGGTCAGCGACGAAGCAATGGTTGCGGCGCTCAATGCCGTTGAGCGGGCACGAGCAGACATCGGGCTGAGTTATTTCGAACAGGGAACACTGGCAGCATTTCTTTTGATGGAGCAGGCAAAGCTCGATTTTGCGGTACTTGAAGTAGGCCTTGGTGGACGGCTGGATGCGGTGAATCTGATCGATGCCGATTGTGCCGTGATTACGCCCATCGGTCTGGATCATCAGGCCTACCTTGGTCCGGACCGGGAAACGATTGGTCGTGAAAAAGCCGGCATTTTGCGCCACGCTCGTCCCCTGATTTGCGGCGAGGCCGAGCCACCCGCCAGTGTGCTGAAATTTGCACGGGAGTTGGCGGTGCCTGTACAGCGACTGGACCAGGAATTCCGGGTCGTTGAACAAGGCAATGGTTTGCTGTGGCAAAGCACAAGCCAGACGGTGCCGTTGCCCAAGCCTCCCTTGTTGGGTCCGCATCAGTACAACAATCTCGCCACTGCCGTTGCCGCCGTCACTACCTTGCTGCCAGGGGCTGTTTTACGCCCACACCAATTGGCAGCAGGTATCAGTTCTGTGCGTTTGGCAGGCCGTTTGCAGCCACATCCCGACGATTCGCGGGTGGTGGTTGACGTAGGCCACAATCCACTGGCGGCAGAAGTGCTTCGCAAAATGCTGCAAGCGGACGGCACAAGGGCCGGGATCTGTGTGTTGGCCATGTTGCGTGATAAAGATGCAGCCGAAGTGGTGCGCATTCTGGACGGGCAGGTTGAGCAATGGTACTGCGCTGGACTGGCAGGCGAGCGCGGCCGCAGCGGTGCGGAACTGGCAGAATTGGTAGCGGGAATCAGCAGTCGGCAACGCGTCAAGGTATTTGACGGGGTTGAAGATGCCCTGTTTGCCGCAGTTCAAAATGCAACAGAGTCAGCACGGATACTGGTATTCGGGTCTTTTGTGACCGCAACCCAGGCTTTGAACTGCAGTTTGCCGGAGCGCGGATGACCGCAGTGGTTGGTGCCCTGGATTTGAACTAACATGCTGCCAATCTTGCTGCAGCCGATCATGTTAAGTCGGATAGGCTGCTAGAATCGCCCTTCACGACAGCATAGCGCTGTGACTGGATTAACCGGAATTGATTTTATGGATAAAGCACTGAAGCAACGCCTGGTAGGCGCCAGCGTTTTGATCGCATTGGCGGTGATCGTATTGCCCATGTTGTTGAGTGGCCGGCCTGATTCGGAACAGCAACAAACCGAACAGATCGAATTGCCGGCACGGCCAGATGGCTTGTCTTTTGAGACCCGTCGTTTCCCACTGGTGGAAGATACGGCCACACCACAGATCAGAGGTGAGCCTGAGGCAAATTTGGAGAAGCCTGCCAACGGGGATGAGGTATTACAAGCGGTAACTGAAGCAGTCAGCCCCGAGCCCATTGATATAGAACCTGCTTCGCAGGCCGGAGAAATGCCGGCAGAGCAAGCTGCTGATGTCGAGCAGCAAGCCGGTTCGTCGGCAGAGGCCCAACAGACTGAAGGTCTTCCTTCCGTTGCTTCGGTAGAACTGCCGAAAAGCGATAAAGTTGATTTGCCGGTCACCGTGCAGGAGCCTGTACAGATCAGCTCACCAGCAGGCGCCCGTGGACGATTTGCCGTGCAAGTCGCCAGTCTGGGCAGTGATACCAACGCCAAACGATTACAGTCCAGCCTGGAAGCCAAGGGCTTCGAGGTGATCTCCGACAAAATCGAATCCGATGTGGGTCGGCTGAATCGCGTCAGGGTGGGGCCGTTTGACTCCGAAGCTGAAGCCCTTGCCGCAGTCAAAAAAATCCAGAGTCAGGTCGATGGTGTCAGTCCACGCCTGGTAGATCTGGATCCGACTGCCACGGCCCAGGTGATCAGTCCTTCGGATCCGCTGGTACGCTGGGTGGTGCAATTGGGTAGCTTTGCCGAAAGCTCCAATGCAGAAAACCTGATCAAACAGGTCCGTGCGCTGGGTTTGAGTGCCTATAGTGAACGGGTCAGCTCGTCTTCAGGCGCCGCCATCAACCGGGTACGTGTCGGGCCTTTCCTGGAACGGGAAGATGCCAGCAAGGCACAGCAGAGCCTGAAGTCCAGCCTCAGTATCAACGGCGTGGTTATGAGTGCTGATTGAAGTGCTGATTAAAGTACTGATTGACGGGCAACGGATCAGGGTCATTGACAGCAGTTACGGATAAACATGAATTGGCCTGACTACGCCATTTTGGCCACCATTGCCATCTCCATGTTGGTGGGTGCCTTGCGTGGTTTTATCAAGGAAGTGCTGGCGATTGCCATTTGGGCCATGGCGTTTGTGCTCGCTTACCGTTTTGCCGGTGATCTGGGCGCGTTGATGGAGCCCCAGGTCAGCTTGCCATCGGCACGACTGGCCATGGGCTTTGCCGGAATATTCCTGGTGGTACTGGTATTGGGCGGGCTGCTGGTCTATTTGATCGGCCGGTTGGTGGAATCTACCGGTCTGAGCGGAACGGATCGATTACTGGGAGGAGTTTTCGGTGCTGCCAGGGGTTTGGCCATTGTTGTCGCTTTCCTGCTGATAGCTGGACTGACACCGATTCCTGCGGACCCCTGGTGGAAAGAATCCGCTCTGATTCAAAGGCTGATGCCTTTGGTTGACCGGGTTGCCGGATTCTTGCCTGAAAATGCCCGCCAGCAACTGGATTTTGACCCTCAGAGTGTGCCGCAAAAAGTTTCGCAGGACGATCTCCGGCAAAGCCGTGGAGCCCAGCCGGAGACCGAAAGAAAAAATAAGCGCTGACAACACTCAGGCATGAGCGGGTGGTCGTGTTAAACTTCGTCCCGGGCGTACCGCCCCCAGTCTGAACGGGTCGAATTTCATGTGTGGAATCATAGGAATTGTAGGTTGCAGCGACGTTGCCGCTTCCATCTACGAAGCGCTGACTATGTTGCAGCATCGGGGTCAGGATGCCGCTGGCATCGCTACACTCGATGGTTACCAGATCAATTTGCACAAAGGCAGTGGCCTGGTGCGTGATGTATTTGGTCCGGCCGAAATGCGCCAACTGGGCGGCAGCACCGGGATCGGACATGTGCGTTACCCGACTGCCGGTACCGATGAAACGGCCGAAGCACAGCCTTTTTACGTTAATTCGCCGTACGGCATAGCGCTGGGTCACAATGGCAATCTGACCAATACCGATACCCTGACACAAGAGCTGTTTGACAGTGATCGTCGGCATCTCAACACGCGTTCTGACTCGGAAGTGCTGTTGAATGTATTGGCGCACGAATTACATCAACTCAACCCCAAGGCGTTGCGGCCCGAACACCTGTTTCAGGCGGTAGATGCTGTGCACCGGCGTTGTAAAGGCGCCTATGCCGCGGTCGCCATTATTCCCGGTCACGGTATGTTGGCGTTCCGTGATCCGTGGGGTATTCGACCCGCGGTGCTGGGAAGGCGGGAAACCCTTACCGGAACGGAGTATGCAGTTTCATCAGAAAGTGTCGCATTGGATGCATTGGGTTTTGAATTCATGCGTGACCTGCGTGCCGGTGAAGCGCTGTTCATCACCCTGGATGGTCAGTTGCATTCCCACAACAGTTCGCTGGCACAACAGCTAACGCCCTGTATTTTTGAGTACGTCTATTTCTCACGTCCCGATTCCCTGATCGACGATATCTCGGTTTACAAAGCCCGCTTGCGCATGGGTCAGACGCTGGCCAGGAAAATTTTGCGAGAATGGCCTGATCACGACATCGATGTGGTCATCCCGGTTCCGGACACCAGTCGCACGGCCGCTTTGCCCTTGGCATTTGATCTGGATGTCAAATACCGCGAAGGTTTTATCAAGAATCGTTATATAGGCCGTACGTTTATCATGCCGGGACAGGAAGAGCGTCAAAAATCGGTACGGCAAAAGCTGAACGCCATTGAACTGGAGTTCCGCCGCAAAAACGTGCTGATCGTGGATGATTCCATCGTCCGCGGAACCACTTCCAAACAGATTATCCAGATGGCCCGTGATGCCGGCGCTCGCAAAGTCTATTTCGCTTCGGCTTCTCCACCGGTACGCTTTCCGAACGTTTATGGTATCGATATGCCGGCAACATCGGAACTGATTGCTTCCGGCCGGAACCGGGAAGAAATCGAGCGTGAACTGGGTGCGGACCGGTTGATTTATCAGGACCTGCCGGATCTGGTCGAAGCCTGTCGTGGCGATAGAAAAGGTGTTTCGCAGTTCGATACATCCTGTTTTTCGGGTGAATATGTCACCGGTATCAGCGACGATTACCTGCAGGCCTTACAGGTCTCCCGATCCGATCTTGTGCGTATGCAGCGGCGTGCTGCCAGCGTTCGATAAGGAGGGATTCATGCAACGGGAAGCCATGTCCAAGGTGGATACTGCCTGGTTACGTATGGAGCAGCCAACCAATCTGATGATGATCACCGGTGTGATTGGATTGGGCCGGCAAGCCCGTTACGAAAACCTGCTCGCAACCATCAATCAGCGTTTCCTGGCTTTCCGTCGGTTCAGGCAAAAAGCCACCAAAACCAATTCGGGTTGTTACTGGGAATTTGATGAGGATTTCGATCTGCATGGCCATGTGAGGCGCGTAGCGCTACCGGGTGCTGCTGATCAGGATGAACTGGAAGAGTACGTCAGTGATCTGGCCAGTACTGCGCTGGATCATTCGCGGCCCTTGTGGCAATTCCACTACATAGAAAACTTCGTCGATGGACCGGTAGTGGTAACGCGCATACATCATAGTTATGCCGATGGCATCGCGCTGGTACAGGTGTTGCTCAGCCTGACGGATACCGAACGAACAGAAGTTGATCAGCAAATCAACGGTCAGACCTGGAAGAAACAGAGGGCGAGGGAATCCAGTGTTTTCCAGCGTTTGCTGGAACCGGCCAAGGGTGGTGTGGACTTCGCAATTGACAAGTCCCAGCGGTTGTTGGGAGAAGCCGTACAAATACTGCGTCAGCCGGAAAAAGCCGGTGAGTACCTGACGGTCGCCGGTGAATTATTGCGTGAATTGTCGCAGGCGCTGTTATTGCCGAACGACCCACCCAGCCGCTTCAAAGGCAAATTGGGGGTGCGTAAACGTGTGGCATGGGCTGACCCGGTTCCATTGGATGAAGTTAAGGCCCTGTGCAGGTCGTTGGGTTGTACGGTCAACGATGTTTTGATTGCAGCAGTCAGTGGTGCTTTGCGTGCATATTTATTGGAACACGATGAGGATGTGGACAAACTGCCGGAAATACGAGCCACGGTGCCGGTGAATTTGCGTCCACTGGAGCACGCCAAAGAGTTGGGTAACCATTTTGGTCTGGTATTTCTGGCTTTGCCGGTAAATGAAGCCAACCCCCTGGAACGCGTTTATCAGGTACATGAACGCATGAACGAATTGAAAGCCAGTCGTCAGGCAACCGTGGCTCTGGGGTTATTGGCAGCCTTGGGCATGGGTCCGCAGAAAGTACAGAAGCCCGCTCTGGACTTGCTGAGCGAAAAGGCCACCATGGTGTTGACCAATGTGCCCGGACCGCAACAGCCACTTTATCTGGCCGGTGGTGAAGTCAAAGACATGATGTTCTGGGTACCTCAGTCCGGAACCATAGGCATGGGTGTGAGCATACTCAGTTATAACGGGCAGGTGTTTTTCGGGCTGATGACCGATCGGCGACTGGTCAATGACCCGGCAAAAATCATCGATCGTTTCAGCGTCGAACTGGAAAAACTGCTGCACCTGGCCATGATGCTGCCATTGGGTGAGCGTCCCGGTACGGACATCTCCGAGAACCTGTTGTCCCTGGGCATGGAGTGCTTACCCGACCCGTCCGGAGATGACGGCATCTGATCTGCGCGGCTCCTATCGATCCTGGTTACGCCAGCGGTGCACCAGGTCTTCCACACTGATTTCGGCAGGTCCATGATGCCATTGGCCGGCGTAATCGATGTCGCTGGAATTGGGCGGAGGATCCGGTCGATAAATTTGTACCCTGATGGGCATGGGTACGGATTCACCTACGATAATGGCCTCACCTTGAGCCAGTGTCGACAATGTGTCCAGCATGCCTTTGGCGGCATCCGGAACCAGTTCACGAACGTATTCCTGATCATCCGGGTTGGAAATTCGCAGGCAAACAAAACTGTTGCACTGTGCCAGAACCGTTTCCGATAATTCGTGGGGTCGTTGGCTGACAACGCACAGACCCACTCCATATTTTCGACCGGTTTTGGCGATACGCTCCATTGCCCGTCGGGTTTGCTTGTGCTCATTTGAGTCGCTGCGCGATATGTAGGAGTGCGCCTCTTCACAAACAAGGAATATGGGGAACTCCCGACAGCGGGGATTCCAGTAATTGAACTCGAAAGCCAGACGGCCGATTTGCGATGTGACGGTGGAATGGATGTCATACGGAACTGCACTGAGATCCAGCACGGTGACTTTGGCCCGTGGTTCACCCAGGCCAACAAAGTCCCTGAGCAGATCGGGAAGCGAGTCCGATGACGTGCGCTTCTTTGGCTTCAGCAGGAAATCGTAGCGGTTGTCATTCATACGACTCTGCAGTTTGACCAGCAACTGGTCAAACTTGCCAAACAGTGCGGTCTTGTCTTTGCCAAAACTGCTGGTGGCTTCGTTGACGACTTTGAACCTTTTTACCAACTCATCCAGTGAAAAATAAAGCGGTGTATCTACCGTGATATGGCCGAGATCCTTGCTGGTGTTTGCTTCACGTTTCAATTCCAACACCGTGTTGCGTAAAAATGCAATCTGTACCGGTGCATCTTCATCGTCATGGTCAATCAACAATTCAACCAGGTCGGAAAAAGTCAGCAGCCAGTAGGGCATTTCCAGTTCATCTGCATCAATACAACGGGTCAATTCCTTGGGAAAAGCCGAATGTGAGCGTAAATCCGATTTCTTCAAACCATACTCACCGTGCAAATCGAGCAGGATGATATGGGCGTTGGGCATGGATCTGAGTGCAGACTGAATCAAGCTGGTAACCGTCCACGATTTTCCTGAACCGGACTGACCCAGTATGGCTACGTGGCGGCCAAAAAAAGATGAGGCATCGATATAGGCTTCTATCGATTCAAAAGAACTCAGGTAACCCACTCTGAAATCGGCATCCGCATAGCCGCTGAACAATCCGCTTAAAGCTGCTGCGGTCACGATGTGAAGCTCTGCACCCGTCGTGGGGTAGTGGGCAATACCGCGATAGAAATCACCCTGCTGGTTCAATTCGCCAACCGGGTTCATGCGAACCATGCGGACCATTTCACCCGCAGAACCGCGTTGTTGCCACATGCTTTCAACCAGGGTCAGTACCTGGTAGCCATGATGTGATACCCGCATATAAGTACCGACCTGACCAACCCTGATGCGGTCGGAGCCGATGACGACTTCGTCTTTGAAGCCTTCATCATCGCCGATAAGCTGGGCTACGAAATCCGCACCGGTTACCTCGACCAGGTGGCCAACCAGACTGTGTTTGTCGTTTTTAATTTCCATTGCCATTTCCCTGGAAACTGCAGACCAGGCGGCGAACGTCTGGGCCGTGCTTCCTTTCAGTTTCATCCATGAAGGCTTATCCTACCCTGATCCATTGTATCCTGAAAGCAATCAGTGTGTTGCAGCTCTGTTTGAATAAATTGCATCAATTCATGATCACCTGTCAGGCTATCGTCAGTGACGGTTGATTATTCCAGTTCTGCCAATGCAGCCGCCACATCCAACTGCTCCATCGCATCTTTGGGGGTCATTTCCGAAGCCTTGATGTACAGGTCGGTAACCTGGTCCAAACGCTTGTCCCCAAACAGCAAATAGAGGCCATTTCCGTATTCGATATGAGCAATTGGAGAATTTGGGCATAATTTCAAAGCCGTTTCGAAATGCTCTAAAGCTTCTTTCTCGCTGGCCCCGTAGGTCACAGAACCCAGCATTTTACCAACCTTGTCGATGATTTCAGCATGGTACATACCCATTGCAGTGTGTGCTTCGGCATGAGCGGGTTGCAGCTCCAGGGTCTTGCGCAAACTGTGAGAAATTTTACCGCCCAGACCTTGTTTGAGCGCCTTTACCACCGAGATGCTTTGACTGTAGCGACCCAGATTGAAAGCATGGAAATAATGGGCATTCGGGTCATCCGGATAGGTTTCAATCGCCTTTTCCGCACGTACTATGGCCGATTTAAAACAGGCAATCTGATTTTGTTCGTCATCTTCCAGGTAACTGGCATAGATACCGGTCGCCTTGTTGGCAACTGCATGAGCACGCAGGCCCAGTTCATCAGCCAGTTTTACAGCTGCCTGGAACTGGCCGCCATGAAATAGCCGCCAGGCCTGTTGTAGATCTGCATCATCTGGAAAAGGCTCACAATCACCCGCATGTAGTTTCTTCCAGGATCTCTTCAGCGCTGTACCCGCCAGGTTGAAAGCGGATGCATCATAGGGAAAATCATTCCATTTGCTCACTGCGATGTTCTCCTAGTGTGTTTGCTCTAATTGGATCTCCTAGAATAGCGTCATCATTAAACGAAGACACCTAAACAGGAGATTGACATGGCTAAGAAGACGATGAAAAAGAAAGTTGCAAAGAAGCAGGGTGGCAAAGTTGCTTCTCCCGCTGCAGCAGTTAACAAGGTAGCAGCACCGGTAGTGGAATCAGCTCGTGAAATTTGGTTGGCTGGTTTGGGCGCATTCAATGTAGCCCAGCAAGAAGGTTACAGAGTGCTGGAAGAGGGTGGCAAGATTTTCGAAAAGCTGGTTGCTGAAGGCGGCAAAATTGAGTCCAAGACCCGTAAGGAAGTCCAGGGCGCTGTCAGCGACATTCGTAGCGAAGTTGAAAGTCGTGTGGTTGGAGCAAAAACACAGGCAGATTCTGTGCGCAAGCAAGCCGTTGATAACTGGGACAAACTCGAAAAGATTTTTGAAGAGCGTGTTGCCCGTTCATTGGCCAAGCTGGGTATCCCCAGCAAGGAAGATGTCAACAAGCTGTCTGCACGGGTAGCTGAGTTAAGCAGCCAGGTTGAAGCGATCAGTGGCAAGCCAGCCAAAGCCGGCAAACCTGCAAAGGTTGCAAAGAAAGCCAAAGCCAGCAAGCCAGTGAAGACCACCAAGAAGGTTGCCAAGAAAGCCACCAAGAAAACTGCCAAGAAGGCTACTGGCAAGAAAGTTGCACGTAAAGTGGCCAAACCGGTCGCAGCCCGCAAAACTTCGCGTAAGCCTGCAACCAAGAAAGTAACCGCCAAAACTGCGGCTCCGGCAGCCCCGGCTACTCCGGAAGCAACAGCTCCGGCAGCCAGTTAAATAAACCGGTTACATAACCCGAACCTGGATCAGCCAGGTTAATCAAGCCCGGAAAGAACCAGCCCTGAGAATTATCAAGGGCTGGTTTTTTTTTGGCTGGTGGTTATCGATGCTGAATTCAGTTTGTGTATCGTTCAATCAGATCGGTGAACTGTTTTCTGTCATATGGCTGCAAATAAGGTATGAGCATTTGCAGAACTCCGGCAATGGCGTTGGATTGAACGGTGCCATTGGCCAACCCCTCGACGGCGACCAATTCCGCATAAGAAATCCAGTAAGTCAGTGCCAGCATGAGGTTGTTGAGCAAAAGCGTCTTTTCATTTGCCGTAATGTGCAGTTTGTCCTGGCGTTCAAGATTTTCCAGCAAATTTCTGGCTGCTTCACGTTCCATGCTGAGCAACCCCAGAAAGGCCTTGCCCAGATCTGGAATTTTATCAGCCAGATCGGGTAAGTTCCGGTATAGAAATCTGAACTGTCCTTTCAATTCAAAGGAAATATGCAATTGGAACCACAGGTCTTCGGCTTCCAACGAAGTGTTTTCCGGCACTTCAAGGATTGGCTCGAATTGGGCAAGAAAACGCTTGAACAACTCCAGTACGATGTCGTCTTTGCTGCGAAAGTGGTAATACAGATTGCCCGGGCTGATTTCAGCTTCCAGTGAGATTTGGTTGGTCGTAACCCTGGGTTCGCCCAGTTCGTTGAACAGGGACAGGCTGATTTCCAGGATATGTTCGCGGGTATCGCGCCTCACCCTGATGTCGCTCTTGCCTGAGTTGTTTGAGGGTTTTTCAAAGCACCGGTATCAAAATGATCCGCCCAGTTTGCGAACCAGTTCGATGTACTGTGCCTGTGCATCAGCGCGGGACATACCCGTCAACTTGCTCCACGCTTCGTATTTGGCCGTGCCAACAAAATCCATGAATCCTGGCTTGTCGCCACTTACGTCTCCAGCGGACCCCTGTTTGTAAAGCGCATAGAGTTTCAACAAGGTATTGTTATCCGGCTTTTCAGGCAGGGATTTGGCAGCGGCTGCCGCCTGTTCGAATAGTTGCGATGCCTGGCTCATGTTCTGCTCGCTATGGCTGTGTGGGTAATCATCATGCTAACGCATTCTGGTAAGATCGTCACAGGCCAGATAGACACAACATGGGCTGCCCCTTGATTCACGGGTAGCAGACCAATTCAGACTACGGAGCAGGAAATGAATTATTTTGTCACCGGTGGCACAGGATTTCTCGGTCAGAATCTTATCGAGCGTTTGCTTAAACGAAAAGGCAGCATTTATGTATTGGTACGCTCGGGTTCACGCAGCAAACTGGAGAACCTGAAGAAACGCTGGGGCGGGGACGCCAAACGAGTGATTGCTGTTACCGGCGATATCGGAAAAAAGAACCTGGGTGTGTCATCGGCAAAACGCAAAGAACTGGAAGGAAAGATCACACATTTCTTTCATTTGGCGGCGGTTTATAACATCAAGGCCGACGCAGCAAGCCAGGAACTGGCCAATATCGAAGGCACGGCCAATGCAGTCGACTTTGCCGAAACCATTGCAGCCAAATGTTTTCACCATGTCAGCTCAATAGCGGCCGCCGGCCTTTATCCCGGTACTTTTCGCGAAGACATGTTTGAAGAAGCCCTGGGCCTGGACAATCCCTATTTCCGCACCAAACATGAATCCGAAGGCGTGGTACGGCACAAATGCAATATTCCCTGGCGAATCTACCGTCCCGGCATAGTGGTAGGGGATTCCAGGACCGGCGTGATCGACAAAATCGACGGACCTTATTATTTTTTCAAGCTGATTCAGAAAATGCGTCGCATGATGCCACCCTGGATGCCCGCTATCGGGCTGGAAGGCGGGCGACTTAATATTGTACCGGTGGACTTTGTCATAGACGCGCTGGATCACATTGCCCACAAGCCGGGCGAGGATGGCAAATGTTTTCATCTGACAGATCCCAAACCACTTCGTATTGGAGAAGTATTGAACCTGTTTGCGGATGCAGCGCATGCACCGCAAATGACCATGCGGATCGACGCCCGGTTATTCAGCTTTATTCCTGCTGTAATCAAGCAAGGGATCATGATGCTGCCACCGGCCCGGCGCATCCGCAACCAGGTGTTGAATGACCTGGGTATACCGCCACAAATACTTCAGTTTATTAACTATCCAACCAAATTTGACAGCCGGGAAACCGAACGGGCACTTAAAGGCTCAAACATCAGTGTACCGGAGTTGGAAGATTATGCCTGGCGCCTGTGGGATTATTGGGAGCGGCATCTGGATCCCGACCTGTTCATTGATCGCAGTTTGCGGGGTCATGTAAAAGACAAAGTGATTGCGGTTACGGGGGGGTCTTCAGGTATCGGTTTTGCTACCGTGGTCATGATGGCCAAAGCGGGTGCCAAAGTGGCGATCGTGGCACGGGACAAGGAAAAGCTGGCTGAAACCGTCAGGCAGATCCGTGAAGCCGGTGGCCAGGCCTGGAGCTATTCAGCCGATCTTGCAGAAATTGACGCCTGTGACCGGGTGGTGAAAGAAATCCAGGAAGAACTGGGCCCGATCGATATACTGGTTAACAATGCCGGCCGTTCCATTCGCCGCTCCATCTCGTCCTCTTACGATCGTTTTCATGACTATGAGCGCACCATGCAGCTGAATTATTTCGGCAGCCTGCGCCTGATCATGAATGTGTTGCCGCAAATGGAGCAACGGCATAGTGGCCAGATAATCAATATTTCTTCCATTGGTGTTTTGACCAACGCACCGAGATTTTCGGCTTATGTGGCATCCAAAGCGGCACTGGATTCATTTTCCCGCTGCGCCAATGCAGAATTCAATGATGTAGGTGTCAGTTTCACCACCATCAATATGCCACTGGTCAGGACGCCGATGATTGCGCCTACAAAGCTGTACGATAATGTGCCTACCATCACGCCGGAAGAAGCGGCCAATATGGTGAAACAGGCCATAATCTACAAGCCTCAGCGTATCGCGACACGCCTGGGTGTGTTTGCGCAGGTACTGCATGCGGTTACACCCAAGGTGGCCGAGATCGTAATGAACAGTGCGTTCCGGATGTTCCCTGATTCGGCAGCCGCAAAAGGCGTCAGGGAAGGCCAGGCTGAGGCGTCGCAGGAACAACTGGCTTTTGCCAGCCTGATGCGTGGTATCCATTGGTAGGATGAAAACTTCGGGCCTTATGATCAAGGAAAATGATGCATGTTAAAGCTGAATGACCTCGCGCCGGATTTTACCCTGAACGATGATCAGGGTGGGCAGTTCAAACTGTCAGATTTTCGCGGTGAAAAAATTCTGCTGGTTTTCTACCCGGGTGACAATACGCCGGTTTGTACCCGGCAGTTGTGTGAATACCGTGATGGTGTCGAAGCCTTTGCCGGGCTGGGTGTACGCGTGGTGGGCATCAGTAAGGACGATGCTGCTTCACATCAGAAATTTCGTGCCCGGCACAATCTGCCTTTCACCCTGTTGAGTGATCCCGAGCTGAAAGTTGCAGAGCTTTATGACAGCAAAGGCATCATGGGTATGAAACGTTCCATATTCCTGGTCGACGAAAACGGCATTATCCGCTACCTGCATATTGAAAGCCTGGCCCTGTTCCGGCGCAGCAAAGACGAGCTGGTTGAGGCTATTTCCCGGCTCGAAAAATAGGGACCTGTTCTTGTCCACGGCCGCACAAGCCTTTCGTCAGGCATTGAAAAGCAGCAATGAAATTGCCCATGCAATAGATCAGCCGGAATTTCCATTGACTGAATTCCTGCTGGTACAGGACTGGCAAAGACAACGCTTTATGGTCACCTATGCTGAATTTGTTTCCAGTAGTACGGATCGGGCTGCTTGCCAGTTTTTTCTGAAAGAACTTTACGGTGGCCTGGGTTTTCGGGAACGGGATGCCGATGTGCAGCGTGTAGAACCCATTATGAGCCGTTTATTACCGGATAAAGCCTTGCGGGCAATCAGTGAGGCGCTGCATTTACAGGTCATCAGCCTGAGACTGGACCGATGCATGGCTGAGGAAATACGCCTGAGGGGACTGAAACAAATCGAGGAGTCAGACTACATCAGTATCTACCTGAGCTGTGACAGCGAGCCGGAGCGGGTACAACAAATCAATCTGATTCGTAAACTGGGCCACGAGCTCGAAGCACTGACACGCATGCCGTTATTGCTGGGCCTGATAAAAGCACTTCGCAAGCCTGCTATTGCCGCAGGCTTCGGGAATTTGCAACATTTTTTAGAGCAAGGTTTGTCCGCATTCAAACAGATGCAGGATCCACATCATTTTGTAGAGACCATTTACCAGCGTGAGTTTGAGATCAGGCAGGTTTGGCTGGCTGCAAAGCCAGAGATCAATAAAAGTACAGTCAGTTCTTGAAGGTACAGTTAAAATGATCACGCAGGTGGCGGCGAATCTCACTTTCAAATTTGTCTTTGAAAAAAGACAACATGAAACCGAGTTCTGCAAGAATATGAATCTGATTCCCGTCTACTTTTATCGACCCATTGACGCCGGTACGTTCAAAGTAAATGGTGTCTTCGTCCCAGCCATACTCAATATCAAATTTTTCTGCCAGGTCCTGCGCCAACTGGTCGGCCGCATTCTGTGCGTCCGCACGGCTCATGGAATGCACGGCATGAATGTCGATCCCGGACATGGCTGTTCCGCTCTGTTTTTGGTTGAGTGCAGTTTAGTGCCAGACGCGCTGCGCAACCAGCCCTTGCCAGCAACTGCATTCTGATGAAGTCAGCATGGCGCATTATTGCTTCAGGCCTGATCTTGATAGCCGTGGTCCTGCTGATACTGGTATTCAGTGCGGGTTTCTGGCTTGAAACCGATACGGGACGAAGTCTTTTACAGCGAGAACTGAGCAGAAGCCTGAACCTTGATGCCGAATTGAGGGGAGATTATTCGCTTGAACTGTTTCCAGGCATTCGCATTGCGGGCAAACAATTGCGCCTCAGCCCCATTCATACGAACAGGCCGCTGGCAGAAGTCAGCCAATACGAACTGTATTTGGCTTTGCAGCCGCTGTTACGCAAAGAAATCCTGATTCATGAAGTGGCCATTCATGACGGCAGTCTGGATCTGGACTTGTTATCGGATCTGCCCGAAAACGGACAGGAAAACGCGGCGGTGCAATTGCCCGAGATCGAGTCATTGCTCGTCACCGGCTTGAGATTGTTCCGGTCCGGCAAGGAGTTAGTAACGGTGTCCAGGCTGGTAGTCAGAAATTTCGCAGCAACTGGAAAAGCCCCCATCAGTCTTGTACTGACGCTGCCGTCTGTTGAGGGCAACCCCAGCAGCATCAGCCTCGAAGGTTTCCTGCAACTGGATGCAAACCCACTCGTGCTGATTCTTGATATGGATGATTTGCTGCTGCTGTCCGGTGGGTCAAGTTGGCCATTGGGTGCGGGACAACTGGGCTGGTCTGGCGAGACCGGCGGGTTTTCAGTGCAGCTTCGGGGTGAATTGTTTGGTTTTGCGAGTCACTACGACGTGTCAATCCAAACAGAAACTGAGCTGGTTGTGCAGGCTTTACTTGAATTTGTAAGCAGCGACTCCAGCTTACTGAAAATCAGCCTGAAAGCACGTGATGAAAGCAATCAATGGCTGCTTGATCCCGTGGAGTTGAATCTGGACGGCCAGCAACTGGCGGGTTCCGGCTGCCTCAATATGGCTGATGATGTCCTGTTGCAATTGCACCTTCATGCCAAACAATTGGACCTGGATGCAGTGCAGGAATTATTGCCTGCAGAGTTTCTGTCGGAAGGTACCGAGGGCGATTCGCCGGAACTGGCTTTGCCACTTCAGTTGGGCTTGGTATTGAAAGCAGATCAAATCACTCTTGCTGGCGCCGAGGCCAGGGATGTTCGCTTGCTGCTTGGGCGCGAGCCCGATTGCATGGACTATCATTTAAACTAAACCATGGGCGCCGTTGTGTGCCTTGCATTACAATCACGGGTTCTGTCATAAACCCTGGAGTCGGCCCGAGTCGGTCTGAATTGGATATTTGAATGCCAAACAAGAAAAAAAACACAAGTACCCGGCAACTTGCTGCGGTACGCAACGAGATTGACCAACTGGATGAACAGATTCAAAACCTGATCAGTGCCAGAGCCAGCCTGGCCTTTCGGGTACGGGCCAGCAAAGGAGAGTTTGCCCACGCTGTTGATTATTATCGTCCCGAGCGTGAAGCACAGGTGCTGCGAAACGTGATCCGGCGCAATCAGGGTCCTCTGACGGACGCCGAAATGGTACGCCTGTTCCGGGAGATCATGTCTGCCTGCCTGGCGCAGCAGGAGCCCCTCAAAGTAGCTTATCTGGGGCCCGAAGGTACCTTCACCCAACAGGCAGTCAATCGCCATTTCGGCCACTCGGTACTGGCCCTCAGCCATGCCAGTATCGATGGCGTGTTTGAGCAGGTGCAAAGCTCGGAGGCAGACTTCGGCGTGATACCGGTCGAAAACTCTTCGCAAGGCATCGTCAGCCATACGCTGGATATGTTTCTCAGCTCGGACCTGCACATTTGCGGCGAGATTGAATTGCGGATACATCAAAACCTGATGACGCACGCCAAAAACCTGAACGGGGTGGAGCGTATTTATTCTCACGAACAATCCCTGTCCCAATGCAAGGCGTGGATTCGTGCACATTTACCCAAAGCCGAGTTGATAGCGGTCGGCAGTAATGCAGAAGCAGCACGGCGAGTGCGCAATGCGCCTGAAGCCGCGGCCATCGGGGGACAGACTGCGGCCCAGATTTATGGCGTACCGATATTGTTTTCCAATATTGAAGACCGGCCCGACAACACCACGCGGTTTCTGGTAGTGGGGCGACACTTGCTGGCGCCATCAGGGCGTGACAAAACCACCTTGCTGTTGGCGGGTCACGAAGGGCCTGGCCTGCTGTTCAGACTGTTACAACCCCTGGACGCTCACTCGGTCAACATGACGCGCATTGAATCCCGTCCGTCCAGCCTGGGCAAATGGGAGTATGTCTTTTTTGTCGATATCGAAGGACACGCCCAGGATGCTGCAGTAACTGCAGCATTGGCCGATCTGAAACAGATCAGCAAACTTTGTCGTGTTCTGGGCTCCTATCCCAGGGCAGTCAACCCTGAAGTTGACAGGCTGGCTGAGTCAGCAGCCTCCAAATCTTCCGCCAGGACAGGTTCCGTCAAGACAGGTTCCGTCAAGAAAGGCAAGAAACCTGTCAGCAAAAAATCCAAGAAACCAAGTATAAAATGAAACTGATTACCCAACCATTGACCTCGTCCTTGCGGGGCGATTTCACACCGCCGGGCGACAAATCCATTTCACACCGGGCTTTGATTTTTTCATCTCTGGCTAAAGGCGAGTCGCAGATACTGGGTTTGCTTCAGTCTGCTGATGTTGAAGCTACCGCTGCTGCCTGCCGGCAACTGGGGGCGATTATTCACCGGGACGGGCAGGGTGAGCAGATGCGCTTACGGGTGACAGGTACGGGTGAGCGCGGACTGGAAAAGCCAACCGAAATTTTGGACATGGGCAACTCGGGTACAGCCATGCGTTTACTGGCCGGTGTTCTGGCAGCCCAGCCATTTGATTCCGAATTGGTGGGTGATGCTTCGCTCAACCGCAGACCCATGCGGCGTATTATCGAACCCCTGAGCCGAATGGGTGCCCATATCGAGGCCACGGCATCGGGAACTGCACCGTTGCGCATCAAGGGGAATCCCGCATTAAGGGGTATTGAATACGTGTTGCCGGTAGCCAGCGCCCAGATCAAATCCTGCGTCTTGTTGGCAGGCCTGTTTGCCAAAGGTAAAACGTGCATAACAGAACCCGGGCAAAGCCGGGACCATACCGAGCGCATGTTGCCTGTGTTTGGGGTTAATGTGGAAGCCGGTATCTGTGTTGAGGGTGGAAGTGTCCTCAGTGCTGCAAATATCCAGGTCCCGGCCGATATTTCATCGGCAGCATTTTTTATGGTGGCTGCAGCAGTAATCCCTGGTTCAGAAGTAACGCTGCGTAACGTGGGCATCAATAAAACGCGTGATGGCATCGTGCAGGTAATGCAGGCGATGGGTGCTGACATGGTCCTGAGCAATCAACGCCAGTTTGGCGAAGAACCGGTAGCCGATATACGTGTGAAATACTGCGCCGGGTTAAAAGGCATTGATATTCCCGAGCTATGGGTACCTTCATTGATCGATGAACTGCCAATCATCATGATTCTGGCGGCCACAGCGAAAGGCAAAACCCGCATACGGGGCGCTGAAGAACTGCGTGTGAAGGAAAGTGACCGGATTGCGGTGATGGCCAGGGGTCTGGAATCCTTGGGGATTTCATTGAAAGAGTATGCAGACGGAATAGATATTGACGGTGGCAAAATGGGGGGTGGGGTAGTTGATGGTGAAGGCGATCACCGCTGTGCCATGAGTTTCTGCATTGCCGGTCAGGTGTCTGAGGCAACCGTTACGGTAGCGGGTGCCACCCATATCGATACCTCTTATCCCGAATTTGTGAAACATTTGCAGGATTTGGGCGGTAATGTAGAGGTCAGTACGCGATCAAGTGTGCCATCCGCCAGCGATGTCTGAGATGGCACCCGTCATCACCATAGACGGACCAGGAGGCTCGGGAAAAGGCACGGTATCTCTATTGCTGGCTGAAAAGCTGGGTTGGAACCTGCTGGACAGTGGGGCCTTGTATCGACTGGTGGCCGTAGCTGCTATGAATCGACAGCTTGAAATGTCTGATGATGCAGCCGAACTGGGCCAATTGGCAGCCGATTTGCGGGCAGATTTTGCGGTTGAGAACCACACAGTCAGGGTCTTGCTGGACGGGGAAAATGTAAGTCAGCGCTTGCGCAGCGAAGAGGTGGGTGTGCTGGCATCACGTCTGGCGACCTTGCCCGAGGTGCGGCAAGCTTTGGTCGCTCGCCAGCGGGAATTCCGTCAATGGCCCGGGTTGGTTGCCGATGGTCGTGACATGGGAACCGTGATATTTCCGGACGCTCGTTTGAAAATATACCTGACCGCCAGCGTCGAAGAACGGGCTCGGAGACGCTATAAGCAGTTGAAAGAAAAAGGAGAAAGTGTTAATCTCTCGCGCCTTTTCCATAAGATAGAAGAGCGAGACCGCAGAGACCAAACACGGGCTCTGGCACCGCTCAGACCTGCTTTTGATTCGCACATTATTGACTCTTCGGAGCTCAGCGTTGACGAAGTGCTGGGAAAGATTTTGACTTTATATGAGGAAGTCCAGATATCAGATTGATTTATCTGGTTAATTTATGGCGCCGCTGTAAGGCGGATTTTATCAACGGGTGCCTTTAAGGCCCCATTACCCTGGGTGGGTAGCTGTCAATACCGGCAGTTTACCTGTGAGTAAATATCAACATGACTGAAAGTTTTGCAGAATTATTTGAACAGAGCCTGGCGATTCAAGACCTGAGACCGGGTTCTATTGTCACCGGAACCGTGATGGAAATCCGCGACGATGCTGTCATCGTCAATGCCGGACTCAAATCAGAGGGCGTTGTCCCCATCATCCAGTTCAGAAACCTCAAAGGTGAACTGGAAGTGGCGGTAGGTGACGAAGTGCAGGTTGCACTGGAAGCAGTCGAAGACGGCTTTGGTGAAACCCGCTTGTCACGCGACAAAGCCAAGCGTTCCATGGTGTGGGACAAACTGGAAGAAGCTTTTGAAGGTGATGCCACCATCGAAGGCAAGATCAGCGGCAAGGTCAAAGGCGGGTTTACCGTCGATATCGAAGACATCCGCGCTTTCCTGCCTGGCTCCCTGGTGGATGTACGCCCCGTGCGTGACCCGACTTACCTCGAAGGTAAGGATCTGGAATTCAAAATCATCAAGCTGGATCGCAAGCGCAACAACATTGTTGTTTCACGCCGTGCGGTGGTTGAAAAAGAATTCAGTGCCGAACGCGAAGCCCTGCTGGATCGCCTCGAAGAGGGTGTGATCGTCAAGGGCGTGGTCAAGAACCTGACCGATTACGGTGCGTTCCTCGACCTCGGTGGTATCGACGGTCTGTTGCACATCACCGATATGGCCTGGAAGCGGGTTCGTCATCCTTCCGAAGTGGTCAACGTGGCTGATGAGTTGGAAGTCCGCGTACTGCGTTTCGATCGTGAGCGTAACCGCGTATCGTTGGGCCTGAAGCAACTGGGTGATGATCCCTGGTCGGATCTGGCTCGCCGTTATCCGGTGGGTGCACGCCTGTTTGGTGTTGTTTCCAACATCACCGACTATGGCTGCTTTGTTGAAATCGAAGATGGTGTTGAAGGCCTGGTTCACGTTTCAGAAATGGATTGGACCAACAAGAACGTCAACCCTGCCAAGGTGGTTCATACCGGTACCGAAGTTGAAGTCATGGTGCTGGATATTGACGAGGAGCGTCGCCGTATTTCACTGGGTATGAAACAGTGCATGCCCAATCCCTGGGAGTCATTTGCCGCCACGCATAACAAGGGCGACAAAGTTTCCGGAGCGATCAAATCAATCACCGATTTCGGTATCTTTATCGGCCTGGACGGCGGTATCGACGGCCTGGTGCATCTGTCGGATATTTCCTGGCATGATCTGGGCGAAGAAGCCGTACGGAATTACCGTAAAGGTGAAGAACTGGAAGCCGTTGTACTGGCGGTTGACCCCGAGCGTGAGCGTATTTCGCTTGGCATCAAACAGATGGATCAGGATCCGTTTGCGACCTTCATGGCCGAGCACCCACGCGGTTCCTTGGTTACCGGTAAGGTCAAGGAAGTAGACGCCAAAGGTGCCGTGATTGAATTGGGCGAAGGCGTGGATGGTTACTTGCGCGCTTCTGAAATCCGTAAAGAACGAGTAGAAGATGCCAGTAAGGAGTTCTCCGTAGGCGATGAAGTGGAAGCCAAGTTCATCAGTATCGACCGTAAGAGTCGTACGCTGAGCCTGTCTATTCGCGCCAAGGATGATGCCGAGTTGGCTGAAGCGCTGGAAGAGTATCAATCCAGCAATGCGGCCAGTGGCAC
>CAZRTG010000029.1:0-28167 GCA_964602895.1 uncultured Wenzhouxiangellaceae bacterium | reverse complement strand
AAGGCGCGCTGGCGGCCGTCGTGGGGCCGCCCGCCGGATCCCGAAAGAATCCAGAATTTCGTCGGTCATGTTTTGCAGGTGGGAGGACCCCAGATGATTGCAAATATGGCCATTGTCTTCGGCCCTTTGATAGTTCAGTTTCAAATCGCTGTCGAGAAAACACAATCCTTCAAATGCGCCCAGTCGCGCCTTTGGGTTGGATACCTGGAACAGTACGTCAACTTTAAACTCAAAGAAATCAAGCCGGTGCCAGGCTCCAAACCGGCATTTGCCCCCGGGTTCCCAGTCTTTGAACTCCAGTGGAAACAATTGCTGCACCTTGGCACGCCCCAGGGTGTCTTGCGCCTCTTCGAGGTAATGTGGCCATACCTGCGGTACATAACTCCGCACATTCTCCTGAAAGCTGTCTTTATCAAAAGCCAGGCTGTTAAGGTGATCGGCAAAATTGCGTTGTACAAATAAATTCAGGGATGCCCGCATCAGTGCATAGGAGTATCGCGGTACAGGCTGCTTGACCCGTTCTGCCGTTTTGTCTTCATCAAAGTTTCTTTGCAACTGCCCCAGGTCGAATTCCTGATAACCTTCAAGTAGCGCGTCCAGCGCTCTTACGTGTGCCATCCCTTGCTCCCTTGAGTAGTTCATTCATTGAACTACCGAATGCAAAAAAAGTAGTGAACATACAAGGTACCTTTATAAGCCAAATCGGTCTCTGCAAAAACTGGAAGAACTGACAGTTTCAGTCATAAGGTGTATTCGATATGCTGTTTGCTGCTGATGACTCCCTACATTGTTGTGATCGCAAAAGCAGGCCTCAGCTGAAGTGATTCGAAACCTCGAAAGCCATGCGACCAAGTGCCAACTGGAGTTTATGAGCAAGCGATATCACATCCTCGTAGCGGACGATAATGAGCTGAACCAGCAAGTGCTGCTTGGAATGCTGGAGCATGCTGGATACTCGGTTGATCTCGCAAGTGATGGTTGTGAGGCAATCAAGCGACTGTCCGAAGCCCGCTATGATCTGGTCATCCTGGATTGTATGATGCCCATCATGGATGGATTCGAATCAGCGCGAGCCATACGCAGTTCTGACAGTGGCAGCTTTGACCCCAATATTCCCATTCTGGGCATAACCGCACTGGCCACGAGCGACGACCATGAAAAGTGTCTGAACTATGGAATGAACAGGGTTATAACCAAACCGGTTGCCGCCAAAATCCTGTTCTCACATCTGGAACAGATGCTCGAAAGCACCCGGTCCGACCAGGAACCCGCAGTGGAATTCGAAAACAAGCCGGATATCCCGGCGCTGGCAGATAAAATAACCCTGAAGAACAATCCTCCTGTCGATCTGATTCAGATTCTCAGATCCATGTCGGCAACCCTTATTCGGGACACCGAATTATGGATAATTGACTTGGCGCGCTTGCAGGAAGCCGGGGATTATCAACAATTGAATAGACTGGCCCATAAAATTCGGGGCACGGCGGATTTACTGAATGAAGTACGCATCTCGGCGCTGGCAAGAAGTCTTGAAGAATGCAGCAAAGCGGAAGACGCTATGGTAACGGCCAACTATGTCTTCGGGCTGGTGGCAGAATTGCAGCGACTTACAGCAGAACTGGAGTCTTCGCTACACTCAGGGTGAACCGCAAGCTGGCTGATCGACTTACAATCTGCTTTAAACGGATCTCTGATGAATTTTACTCCTACCGATTCCAACCTCCTGCTGATCGCTATAAACCAGGCACAGGAAAGCTATATCGCTGACACCGAGCCCGAGTTGATTTTTCAGGATTTGCTGAGCGATTTCCTGGAGCTCAGCGGCAGTGAATTCGGCTTTCTCGGCCGGGTGGTTCGCCATAATGAAAATCTGTTTCAAATCAAATGCCAGGCTTCGAACATCCCTTTCGAGCAAGATGCCAATACCTATTTTGCATCTTTGGAAAAGAATGCCGGGCCTGCGCCGGATGATTTCAAAAACCTGCTTTATTCCCTGATTCGTACTTCAGAGCCGGCGCTGTTCGGTACCACGGTAGCTCAGTCTGAACCGTTGAACTGTGTGCCGATTACCGCCAGCCTCACTACGCTCATGGCCATACCGTTGATTTCGAAAGGCTATTTGTTTGGTGTGGTTTGCCTGCTCAACCGGCCGGGAGGCTATAACCCGGACTGGGTCGATTATTTACAGCCGCTGAGCGAAACCTATCTGAAGCTGAGCCAGGCTTTGGAGTCAGACCGGCTGTTGGTCAAGATGTTTGCAGAGAGCCAAAAGCAACAGGAATTGAGGTTCCACTCCCTGTTCCAGCTTTCACCGGATGCCATCCTCATCGCAACGCTGGACGAATATCTCGACTGCAACCAGGCCGCGCTGAAAATGTTCGGGCTCGAATCTCCAACCGAATTGCGCTCGCTAAAGCTGGGTGAACTCTCATCCGAAGAGCAACCCGATGGCCGGCACTTTCAGGGGATGATTGAGCTTGTGTACCAGGAGTGCGAACTGCACGGGACATTCAAGAGTGACTGGATGTTTCGGCGCAGGAATGGCGAGATTTTTCCGACAGAAGTAGCAATCGGAATCGTGCCATCCCTGGACGGACCCGACCGGTTTCAGTTGGTCATACGGGATCAATCACTTGCCAAAGAGCAGGAAAGAAAGCTCCAGCAACACAATAAACAACGCCAGCAAATACTGGATGCCAGCCCTGCGGGGATCGTCATCGTGAAATTTGCGACAGGGAGAGTCATTTTTGTCAACCGGACAGCCTATGAAATGTTTGGGGTGGAGCAGGGTCAGATGGATAGCATCAATACGCTTCAGTATTGGGTTGACCTGACTGAACGTAAACATTTTGAGGATAGCCTGCTGAAGTATGGAAAAGTCCAGGGTGAGGTGAGATTTCTTACACCCCGGGGTGAGGAAATGATCTGCTTGCTGAATTGGCAATGGAACCCCGGGACGCGCGACGAGGTGCTGGCCTGGCTGGTAGATATTTCACATATAAAGGCGATCGAAAACAGTCTGGTTCGTCAACAGGCCTTACAGAAAATCATACTCGACCAGCTGCCTGTGGCTTTGTTCGTGAAAGAAATTGCCAAGGATTTCCGGTACAGCATTTGCAACCAGATGTTTTCGGAGATCTATTCCTCCGAAGTCGATAAATGGATTGGTAAAACAGATTTTGAAATACATTCGCAGGAGCGTGCAGAGGAACTCAGACAGCAGGATTTACTGGCCGTAAACTCGAACTACCCACTGGTTTCGGTTGAAGAGCTTCTGGGCAGACCGGATTCCGAAAGTATTCTGGTCAGCACCCGCAAAATCTGTCTTCCTGATGAAAATGGCAATCCCATGCTCCTTTTGGGTATCAGCGAAGATATTACCGAACGGCGTGAAGCCGAGCGCGCCCTGCAAGCCAGCGAACGGCGTTTTCGTGAGTTGGCCGAGCATGCCCCGGTTGGAATATTTCTGACGGATGTTAACGGCGCATACCTGTTTGTAAACGAACCCTGGCAGGAAATGACAGGCCTCAATCAGGAAGAGGCTGCAGTTGATGGCTGGTTGAGCGCAATCTGTGAGGACGACTTGCCAGCCGTTTCGGCCATGTGGCGCGATTTCATGTACGACCGGTCACCGTTTGAAATGGAATATCGTTTCAAACGCAAAAACGGACAGATGACCTGGGTGTCCGGAAGCGCTGTACCGTTCAGAAACGAATCAGGACAAACCCTGGGCTATCTTGGTGCCTGTACAGACGTCACACAAGCCAAAGCAATTGCTGCAGACCTTGCCCTGTCCCGTGACGAAGCACATCGAGCAAACCAGGCCAAATCGGAATTTCTGTCGCGTATGAGCCATGAATTGCGCACTCCGTTGAATGCCATCCTGGGGTTCGGACAGTTGCTGCAGTTGAGCAGCAATAATTTAACCAACAGTCAAAATCAGGGCATCAGCCACATTCTGGATGCAGGAGAACTGTTGCTGCACCTGATTGAAGACATACTGGACCTGTCACGGATTGATACTGGCCATGTGAGTCTGAAAATTCAGGCAACAAATATTGAACAGATTTTTGAGAGCTCGGTGGCACTGGTGCATTCCATGGCGCAACTTGCCGACGTCAGCATTCAACACATTCGGGGTGGTGTTTCGCATGTGGTTGCAGACCCGCGCCGCCTGCAACAGGCCCTGGTTAACCTGCTCACAAATGCTGTGAAATACAACCAGGCCGGAGGCCGGGTTGTATTGTCTGCCCAACGATGTGACGGGCATCATGTTCGCTTGCTGGTGCAGGATACGGGGTCGGGTATTCATCCCAACGATCACTCCCGGGTATGGGAGCCGTTTGAACGATTTCTTGGCCCTGATGTAGTTACTGAGGGTTCGGGTATCGGTTTGAACATCACTAAAAGCCTGGTCGAATTGATGGGCGGCTCTGTTGGGTTTACCAGTGAGCTCAACAAAGGCTCGACTTTCTGGATTGAGCTGCCGGAATCCATGTCGGGTTCGGGTTTCGATAACCAGTTAACCGGGGTGCTGGCACAACAGGTGTCGATATTAAAAGACCTGTCGATTGCATACATCGAAGATGATATTGCGAGCATCAGTCTTATGTCAGAAGCAATTTGTCACCTGGAGAACTGTGAACTGCAAACTGCCTATAACGGAATCGATGGTGTGGCTCTCATAAAATCGGCTTTGCCGGATCTGGTGTTGATGGATCTGGATCTTCCCGGAATAAACGGCTGGGAAGCACTGGCACTGTTAAGAAATGATGAACGCACCAGGAGCATCCCTGTTGTGGCGCTTTCGGCCAGCACTTCCAACACCACTCTGGAACGAGCTCAAAGGGCAGGATTCATCAACTTCCTGCCCAAGCCAATCAAACTGAAGGAATTGTTTGAGACCCTGTTCAATGTTATCAACAAAGACCCGGATTGAATTGCAGGAAAACCCCATGATGTAGCAGCAAGCCATGCTGTAGGAGCGACCCATGGTCGCGATTTAGGCTGATGGTCGGCAGCGTGGCTGCCTCCTACATGAGCGAGCCATGCTGTGGGAGCGACCCACGGTCGCGATTTAGGCTGATGGTCGGCAGCGTGGCTGCCTCCTACAATGGAACGAAGCTTGCTGTAGGAGCGACCCATGGTCGCGATTTAGGGTAAGGGTCGGCAGCGTGGCTGCCTCCTACATGAGCGAGCCATGCTCGCAACAGTCGGGGGTTTGAAAAAAGACAGGAGTCTTCAGGACTCCAGCAAGCCGCTTTTGACTGCAAAGCGAACCAACTCGGCGCTGTTCTGAATATCGAGGGCATCCATGATGCGGTACTTGTGAAAAGCCACCGTTCTTGGCGTCAGGTGAAGGATTTCTGCGGCTTCTTTCATGGTTTTCCCCTCAGCCAGCAACTGCAGGATTTCACGCTGGCGAACAGTGAGTTTCCCCAACTGATCCGGCTTGCTGCCGTGCATCAGGGAATCAATCATGCTGCCGGTCATCAGCGGAGTAACGTAAGTTGATCCGGCAGCCACTGCCTTGATGGCCTGGGTCAGTTCGGAGGCGGCTGAATTTTTCAGAACAAATCCTTTTGCTCCGGCCCGCATCACTTTTGCCACCATGTCGGGGTCATCGTTAACGGTCAGGAAAATGAATTTAAGATCGGAAAACTGATGCAATAGCTTAATGGCTGCATCCAGCCCGTTCAGATTGGGCATGGAAATATCGGTAACGATGATGTCAGGCTGAGTGTCCTTGACGATCTTTATCAGTTCACGGCCGTCAGAGGCTGTGCCTACTATCTCCACCTCGTTGGCGAGCAAGACCTTGAAGGCTTCAAGTACCAATGTATGATCATCTGCCAGAACAACCCGTACGGGTTTTAAGCTCATGTTCATTTCCCCCACATCCTTGTAGCCATAATCTATGGCTAAAAAACCTTACTCCACACGCACTTTGCATCGGAATTGGATCCAATACCCAGCGTATATGCGCTTTGATACCGGAGCGTCCGTTTCAGTGATGGTCCTGAATGCAACATAACCCCTTATGAGTGCACTGACAGTTTACTGTTAACACCACCACGCGTTAACTGTCACAAGTTACAGTATCGGATATATGACTGCCAGTCCAGACTAAAGTTCAGGTATCCAGGAAGGAAACCCGGGTAAGCTATCCAGCCAGAGATGCTTATATACAGGGAAGTGATGACATAATGTAGTCAAACCCAGTAAGTAAACGCCGGTCGCATTCATGCACCCCCAGCCGGCGTTTTTTTTTGCTTTGCTCCTCAGCTATTAATTTTCGTGTTATCTTGGATGCAGTGACCGGAGGGGTCGCTGTCGGATTTCGCTGCTGACAGGCGCGGCGTGACCGTTTCCTTGAACATGGATGGTATGAGGAAATGACGAATTCATTTTTGGAGCCACGTCGCTCCTTTCTTCAGGTGGGTGTGGGTTCGCTGGCTTTGGCAGGCCTTGGGCTTGCGGGCCTGGCTGCAGCACCGGTACAGGCTTCTACCCGATTATCCGGCTTGCGGCCGTTGTATTCGCGACATTCCTCGCAGACCCTACCTCGACCACAAGCAGTAGAGCCACCGGCAGCTTCCGATTTGCCGGATCCGGCTGTCAGAGCACTTCGTCGTCTTGCTTTCGGTTATCGTCCGGAAGACCGGGCGGCATTTGAGGCGCTGGGCACGAATTTTGACGAACGTCTGCAGAACTGGGTGGATATGCAGCTCAACGGTTACAATCCGGCCTGGCCGCCGGTGGGTGATCCACCACTCAGCGCGGTGTTGAACGAAGCGGGTACCAACTTTGAGACTCTCGGTGACAGCCTGGCTACTCTGTGGCAGGAGCGGGTGGTTGCTGATCCGGGTTGGCCGTACTATCTGTACCCTGTAGTGGAAACTCAATACCTTGCGTTGATTCGTGCGACTTACAGCCAATGGCAATTGGCCGAAGTGCTGGCGGATTTCTGGCATACCCATTTCAGCGTCGACGGAGAAAAGTTTGAAGTCTCTCCGGTATTTGTTCACTACGACAGGGATGTAATTCGCCCCCACATGCTGGGCAACTTCCGGGTAATGATCGGCGCTGTCACCCGCAGCACGGCAATGATGTACTACCTCGACAACGTGGGGAATTCCCGCTACGGGCCGAATGAAAACTACGCCCGCGAAATTCAGGAGTTGCATACGCTGGGTGCCGTTCATTCCTGGGGTTTTACGCCGGAACAGGATATTCCGGTCGTAACACCATTGGCAGGCTCGTCTACCGTTTTACCTGCCGGACTCAAGGCAGGTTATTCGGAGTTGGACGTTCGCCAGGTCACCTTGTGTCTGACCGGCTGGACTATCAGTAACACCTATACCACGGGTGGCAATACCGGCGAGTTTGTTTATTATGCGAACTGGCATGACACTTCATCCAAACGTGTGCTCGGCATTGATCTTGGTGGTACGGGTCAGGCGGAAGCCGAAGAAATGCTCAACCTGCTGGCCATGCACCCCAATACAGCCCGTTATGTTTGCCGCAAACTCTGTCG
Source organism: uncultured Wenzhouxiangellaceae bacterium (assembly GCA_964602895.1). Taxonomy (GTDB): domain Bacteria; phylum Pseudomonadota; class Gammaproteobacteria; order Xanthomonadales; family SZUA-36; genus JAWXBM01. Next base: position 20,630 of record CAZRTG010000029.1, on the reverse strand, counting down.
GCGGCTGATCGGCGATGACCCGCCGGATTCCATCGTGGAGCAGGCGGCCGTGGTATTCAACGACCAGTGGCAGGCAGCGGACCAGCTCAAACAGGTGGTTCGCACCATTTTATTGTCGGATGAATTCAAAGACGCGAACAATTGGGGCGCCAAGACCAAGCGGCCGTTCGAACTGGTGGCGGGCACCTTGCGCAGTTGCGGCGGCCCGGACCAAAAACTGGTGCGCCCCGACCCATTGGGCGACTGGGCGGCCAACCTGCAAAACGGTACCAACTATCAATTCAGCCAGGACCTTTATTGGATGCTGTCGGAAACCGGGCAAATGCCGTTTACCTGGGTAACGCCCGACGGCTTTCCGGATACCAGGCCCGCTTGGCTGGGCAGTACGCCCCTGGTAATGACCTGGCGTGTGTTGAACATGCTGTTTATGAGCTGGACTCCGGACGACCTGGCGAACCCTGGCGGTAGTGGCTGGCACCCCTATTTTCCGATTGATGTTGCAGCAACAACGCGGAATGCGCTGGTGGCCAACCAACGAACGGCGAATAAAATTGTTGACTATTGGGTAAACCGCTTTCTTGGGTTTGATGCGTCAAGTCCTGCCCAGCCGCAACTGGATGCGGCAATACGTGCCGAGTTGGTGGCCTTCATGCAGCAGAATGCCGCCAGCCCGGATACGCCGCTGGATCTGGATGCGGGGGGCTGGGGCAACCAGCCCTATCTGGCATATGTGCCGCAACGCGTGCAAACGCTGGTGGCCAGCATTGCCATGTTGCCTGACAACTTAAGGCGGTAGGTGCATCATGAAACGACGGAGTTTTCTGAAACACAGCGCATTGGGTGGCGCGACCCTGGGTGTGTATTCCACTCAGGCGATGGCAGCGCCGGCATACAATGATCAGATTCTGGTCCATATTTTTCTGCGTGGCGGGATCGATGGTGCCAACCTGGTTGTGCCGATAGGTGCCCCGGACCATGAGTACTATTCAATCATGCGGCCAAGACTGGCGATCCCCGATAGCGGCACAGGCGCCGCCCTGCCCATAGGCACCGAACCGTTTGGATTCAATCCGGTGATGGCACCGCTGGTGGATCTGTACAACGAAGGCCGCCTCGCCGTGGTACAGGCTGTTGGTACACCGGATGATATTGCGTCTCGCAGCCACTTTGACGCGGAGAAATACATTGAACTGGGAACGCCTGGCCTGGTGGGAACCCTTTCCGGCTGGCTGCACCGGCACTTCCTGTCCATGGCGGAAACACTGAATCTGTATCCGGATGAAATATTCCTGCCGATTATTGCGTTTCGCAGCAATCCACCCGCCAGTTTATTGGGAAACATATCCTCGTTGACGGTCAGGTCACCGTCCGATTTCAAGCTGGACAATGCATTCTGGCGTTGGGGTGTTGACGATACGGGTTATATGCAGATGGATATGTTGCCTGCCATCTACGGTATCGGCACTGATGAGTTCAGTCTCTCCGGTGGGCAGGCATTGGCTGCGGAGTCTATCCTGCGAACCAGTTTCCAGAATGACTACAGTGGCGCCGGAACGCTGCCATACGGTGACAATTCCATCGGCCAACAGCTCAGTGATGTTGCGCAAATGATCAAGCTTGATCTGGGTACACGTATATTCACAATGGATTATCACAACTTCGATACCCATACCAATCAGGATAATCCGGCAAACTATAATGATTTACTGGCTGATCTTGCCAGTGGTCTTGCTGCATTCCAGAATGATCTGGAACAAAGTGGTGGCAGTTACGCAGACCGGACAGTCGTTATTATTCAAAGTGAGTTCGGGCGCCGTATGTACGAAAATATTTCCCGCGGCACGGATCACGGCAATGGCAACCTCATGCTGGTGATGGGTAAACCCGTGAATGGCGGAAAAATCTATGGCACCTGGCCGGGTTTGTACCCTGGTACTCAGGATAATTTTGTTAAGTACCCGAATCCGAAAAACGGCAGTAACAAGCCGGAATTGTTTCAGGGTGCCCTGTCAACAACCACAGATTTCCGGCGGGTTTTAAGCGAATACCTTGAAGTTCGCTGTGAGCATACGCCGGCGACGCGGGCAACCGTATTTCCAGGTTACTCGGCCTATTTGCCTATGGGTATTTTCAAGGCGATTGAACCTGCCGACAATATGATTTTCAAAAGCAGCTTTGAACCTTGATGAGCTTGGGTCAGAGGAAATGACAGGTGGTTTTTCGTGTTGAGAAGCTGTTTTTTTGTCGTCAGCTTGTGTGTTGTGGTTTTCCCGCAAACCGCCTCGGCCTGGGCGCAGGTGGTGTTGATCGCGGATCGCGATAACACCCTGTATGAAACGGAAATGGATGCTGGGGAGGTTCAAAACGAGTTCAGCAATGGTGTTGGCAACTTTTTGTTCGCCGGGCGTACCAATTTTGAAGCAGGTTTTCGCCTGCGACGAGGACTGATCCATTTCGATCTGTCATCACTTCCCGCAGGCTCCGAAGTTCTGTATGCGAAACTGATCCTGTATCAATCCAAAGCGCCGCCGGGCGCCTTTCCGATAACCATCAGCCTGCATCGTGTTATGGAAGATTGGGGTGAGGGTGCTTCAAAAGGTATTGTGGCAGAAGGCCAGGGTGCGCCGGCCCAGCCTGGAGACGCAACCTGGTTCCATCGCTTTTACGATACCGCGACATGGACTGTCCCGGGTGGAAGTTTTGCTGCATCTGCATCTGCCTCAGCAACGGTTGGCGCGACATTGATTGATTACAGCTGGAATTGCACCAGCCCTCTGGTGAACGATGTCCAATCCTGGTTGGATAACGAGAGCACAAATTTTGGCTGGATCATTAATGGTGGCGAAGAGGGCGCCGGCACAGCCCGTCGTTTCAACAGCAGTAACAACGGACAGGCCGAAACCCGGCCGCGCCTGAGTGTGGTCTATCGCCCGCCAGGCTACATTTTTGTGGATGGCTTCGAATCCAAAGCCGCTTGCGAGTAACAACCTGCCCAATCGGGTCGGGCCAGCGTAACGCGCTACAGTTTTGTTAAACTGCAAAACCAGAACGCTCGGATTTCCAATTCCATGAATCATTCTCACACAGGGCAAGAGCTCGTTGGCACGTCCCCGGGCTACGTTGAATTTGTCGCCCTGATGGCGTTTACCATGGCGCTGGTTGCGCTCAGCGTCGATGCCATGTTGCCAGCATTTCCTGAAATGGGGCGGGACTTGTTGGTGGACAACGTTAACGATATTCAGTTGGTAATATCGGTTTTATTCACCGGTCTGGCGCTTGGTCAACTTTTTTATGGTCCGCTGTCCGACACCACGGGGCGCAAGCCGGCAATCTATGCAGGTTTTGTCGTATTCATTCTGGGCAGCCTGGTGTGCATGCTAACGCACAACTTTTACATCATGCTGGCCGGGCGATTCTTGCAGGGAATTGGCGCCGCCGGTCCGAGAGTTGTTGCCATTGCCTTGATCCGGGACCGTTTCACGGGTTCCGCCATGGCACGGGTGATGTCCTTTATCATGACCGTCTTCATTCTGGTGCCCATCTTCGCACCCGCTTTGGGACAGGCCGTGCTGTTGGTTGCCGGCTGGCGGGCCATTTTCGGTACCCTGGTGGGCCTTGCTCTGGCGACGGTGTTGTGGATCGCTTTGAGACAGCCCGAAACCTTGCCGGTTGATCAGCGTTTGCCGTTCACATTGAGAAAAATCGGTAGCGCTTTTCTGGTGGTATTCAGGATTCGTCAGGCCATGGTTTACACCTTGATCACAGGCTGTGTTTCCGGAGCCTTTTTCGGCTATCTGAATCTCTGCCAGCAGATTTTCCAGGTGCAATATGGCCTGGGAACGATGTTTCCCTTGTATTTCGGAATTCTGGCCGTTTCGGTGGGCGCGGCTTCTTTGCTGAACAGCACCATGGTCATGCGACTGGGTATGCACAAACTGGCAAAAGGGTCGCTGCTGGTGATGATGATCCTGTCGTGGGTGTTTTTATGCCTGAACGCATTCACAGCCGGCCATCCGCCCCTGTGGCTGTTCATGCTCAACTATCTTGCCCTGTTTTTTGCCATCGGCGTACTGTTTGGTAACCTGAATGCGATTGCGATGGAGCCTCTTGGGCACGTTGCAGGCACCGGTGCGGCGGTCATCGGATCCATATCCACACTGTTAGCGGTGGTGTTGGGCTATGCCATTGGACACGCTTATGATGGCACGCTGTTCTCAATGGCAATAGGCTTCGCCAGCCTGACTACCGTATCGATGGCGCTGACCCGTTTGGTGAAGACCGTTTAAGTTCGCCAAAACCGTGGAAAGTCCAGGTAGTAAACCAGCCTTTTAATCCCCTCCGACTGTCAGTTCTCACAGTATTGCCCAAGAGGTAACGATGGGAGTATGTACGTGCGTTTGGGGGCTTTGAATTATCAAGGTTTTGGGCAGGGATGCAAAAACAGGGAAGTGTTTTTCAGACGCGCAAGGATGCCGATGGCCAGCTGGTCCACTCACGTCGTGGGATGGGCAGTCAGTGAGCTAAAGGATGGACAAGGAAGTCCATCCTGGCACTGGACTCAAGGGAAATGCAGTACAGGCTGTCACAAAAGGCAAGGAGCCAGACACGGTCATGGAAGACGTCTCAAGAAAATGGGAAGTGCTGCTGGTTGAAGACAACCCGGCTGATATACGTCTCACCCGGGAAGCATTCAAAGACCTCAACATTCGACACAATCTTCAGGTAGCTGAAGATGGAATGGCTGCACTGCACTATCTGAAAAATATCTGTTCCGGCCTGGCCGGAGTCTGTCCCGATATCATTCTGCTTGACCTTAACTTGCCCAAGTTAGGCGGGCTGGAAGTTCTTGCGGCTATCAAATCAGATGCGAACATGAAAAGCATTCCCGTAATCGTTATGAGTTCATCGGCCTCAGAAGCCGATATTTCGGCGGCGTACCGTTTGAATGCCAACAGCTATACGCAAAAGCCGCTGGAGATTGATCAATTTTTCAGAATGATCGACAACATTCGCCGTTTCTGGATGGAGACGGCTTTATTGCCTGAAGTTCCGGCAGGCAAACCACATTAGTCCGGAACTTGTTTTAAGGGGATTTATTGATGTCTGCGGTACTCAAGAGCAAGAGTGACAAGGTCCGGGACTTGACGGTGTTGATAGTCGATGACAATCCGGGCGATCGAGCCCTGTATATGCATCTGCTGGAAGAGTCGGATCCGGGAACCGATTACACATTTTTTGAAGCTGCCACCGGACAAGAGGCATTGCAGATTGTGGGTAGTGAGCCGGTGAATTGCATGCTGTTGGACTACTTGCTGCCAGATATGGTGGGTTTGGATTTATTGAATCAGGCCTTGAGGAGAATGCCGGCATTTTCGGTTCCGGTGGTGATGTTGACCGGTTTCGGAGACGAGACAACAGCAGTAAGTGCCCTACAAAGCGGAGCACAAGGCTACATTCCCAAACGGGATCTTACGGGAGAGAGCCTGGCGAAAGCGATCAACCATGCCCTGAAATTCACCCGGGATAAAAAATTACAGGAGCAGTCGAATGAAGACATGGCCAGCAAGAACAAGGAGCTTGAGAGCAAGTATGTCCAAATCGACACCTTCTACAAGAAGATCCTTGGAAAACTCAAGAAGCCGGTAACCAAGCTTCGGGAAGACTTTGATCTGTTGGTCGGAAACCAAAGCAAGTTCATTGACCAGGAGAGCAAGAAACAGATCAGCGATTTGCGCGGTGATATCGAAAGCCTGGTAACCACTCTGAATAACCTGGTCAATAATCCCGGACTTAACGTCGGAAAACTGTTGATTTCTACCCGGCCCGAGTCGGTGCTGGATGTTGTGTTCAACAGCATAACCGGCTTTCGTACCATGGCTGATGCCAAGGATGTGTTCCTGGCAGTACGGATACAGCCGGGATTACCCGAGGTACAAATGGACCGCTATCGTATTGAACAGGTGTTGGCAAACCTGCTGGATAATTCCATCAGGTTCACGCCGTCTAAAGGTCGCATCAGCCTGAATGTGGACAGGCTACCTGCATCCTATGATGTAATCACGATCTCGGTGATTGATACCGGTGAGGGTATTGATCCAGGCAGGATTGAGCATATTTTTGACCACAAAACACCTGACCTGAGCGATCAGGCTGATGGCAAAACCGGCCTGGGTCTGGGCTTGCACCTGTGCAAAGAAATCATTAAATCGCACCAGGGAAGTATTTCCATCAGGAACATGCCGGAAGGAGGAACCTGCACGACATTCACTCTGCCCATCGAGCCGGAAGCGGTCCCGATCGCACAGGGCTGGCAGCAGGAATCACGCAGAAATGACAGCCATCTTTGGCGCTTACATGCCTGAGCACCAGGCAAGCCAATATCGAAGACACCAGGTGGGTTCAATAGGTGCGACCGCTCTGAAGGCTCCGGAAATTCATTCGGGTGGTGGAGATGCCGCCAGCTCGATTCCGGCAGGTTGGTTCAATACACGGTTGATGAGCTATATCTCACTGAGTGTGTTATTGCTGTTGTTATTGACAGAACTGCATCAACACCCCGCAGCGGTGAATGTTGACTGGTTTATCGTTCTGAAAACAACAAAACTTACACTTGCTATTGTCATCAGTTTGCTGGGCCTTACCTATTATCACTGTTTCAATGCCAGGTCTTTGCTGTTTGTTTCGATCGGATTTATCGGCAGTTCATTGATAGAGTGGACCCATGTAATTTCTATCGCAGGTGTGGAAAGCCTGACAGCAGCAAGTCTGTATAACCAGAATGGTTGGAGTTCTGCAACGGCACATCTGTACCTGGCGATAATGCTGCTGGTTGGATGGCGGGCATCTGAAGGTCAGATTTCAACAAGTACCGGCAAGGAGTACCGAACCGGATGGGTTATCCTGCTTTCCGGACTGCTGCTTCTTGTGTTGGTAATTGGCAGCATTTTCATCAGCGATTCATACACCGCAGATTTTCGAAACAACCATCTGCGTCTGGCAGACTCATTGGTCGGCATGTTGTACCTGGCGACCCTGGCAGTACATCTTTATCGTGGAGACTGGCGCAAGTACCGGTTTCAGCACTTGTTTGTCCTGGCCTTGATACTGGCATTTTTGGGTCAGTCGGTATACATGCCGTTGCTGGTGCAATCGGGTGATACAACCCACCTGGCGGGGCGGTTACTGGGTGTGGCGAGCTATAGCTTTGTGCTGCTGGCACTGATCTCCAGCACCAGCAACCTGTTCAAACAGGCGGGTACAGCACTCCTGGAGGAGCGTATCAATTCGGCTATCGGCCAATCCAGAATCGCTTCCGGGGAAGCAGCGGCCAACCCTGATGCCAACCAGGTCAGGAATGCATCGGGGACTTTCGAACTCAATCTGCTGACAAACCAATTCAAGGGTAACCGCGTCACGATAGGTTTGCTGGGCGGCATTGGCGAGGCTCTTGCCGTTCGCAACCTCGAACAATTCGTAGAAAAAGTGCATCCGGATGATCATGCACGTGTTGTGGCCGGGTTCCGGCGCTGCCAGGTCGACGGTGAGTTGTTCCGGCAGGACTTCCGCGTTGCCACTCCAGATGGATTTCGTTGGCTCCAGGCAGTGGGGGGTATCGAATACTGCAATAACAAAGCGGTCAAATTGCTGGGGTTTATCGACGATACAACTGAACAAAAGGCTATAGAACTGGAAAAAGACCGTCTGTACAGGGAGCTCGACCAGATAGCGACAGCGCTGGATCATTTTGCAATCTCAGCGACATTTGAACTTGATGGTACGGTTTCTTCTGCCAACCGGGCATTCGGCGATTTTTGCCTGACAAACGAAGAGGACTTAATCGGTAAAAAATTTGATGCACTGATTACGGAAGACCTCAGTGAAGCCGCCAAAGGCGCCATCTGGCAGGCACTGCGCGCTGGTAACACCTGGAGTGGCATGGTAACTCTGGCGGGTAAGCATGCCGTCGAACGGGTCGCTTTCGCATCATTCTCTGTCCACCTCAATGATGATCTTGAAGCGGATACGTTTACTTTATTGGGAATGGATACAACGGCACGGGTTTCTGCTCGACGTGCTTTGCAGGAAAGCATTGAATCACACAAGAAATCCAATGCAGATTTACAAATGTTTGCGCATATCGTTTCGCACGACCTCCAGGAACCATTGCGCATGGTCACAAGTTTCATGTCCCTGTTGGAGCGTCGTTATGCGGCGGATCTGGATCAGGATGCCCGCGAATTCATCCAGTTTGCCGTGGAGGGAGCAACCCGCATGCGCAGTCTGTTGGACGGCCTTCTGGATTATTCACGCATTCAAACCAAGAGTCTGGATTTCGGGCCCGTTGCCCTGGGTGAGCCGATTGCCGATGCCATTGCCAATCTGGAACTGCTGATTAAAGAAAGTGGCGCTGTCATTAAGTACTCCAACTTGCCTGAAATACATGCTGATCGCGCACAGATCATGCAGCTCTTTCAGAACCTGATCGCCAACGGCATAAAGTTCTGTCGCGACAAAACACCCAAAATCGAGATCAGTGCCCACCGGGATGACGGAAGGTGGGTGGTTCAGGTCAGTGACAACGGCATTGGTATCGATCCCGCTCACTATCAAAAAATCTTCCAGATGTTTCAGCGTTTGCACACCCGGGAAGAATATTCCGGAACCGGTGTTGGTCTGACGATATGTTCCCGCATCATGGAACGCCATGGTGGTAGTATTGATGTCGAATCCCTTGAAGGCCAGGGCAGTACGTTTTTTCTGAACTTCTGATTTAAAACCGGGTTGGGCAGATTCAGGCAGGAGTTTTTTATGGAGAATGATGTGCCGAATTTCACTGTCGGATATTTCGTGGGCAGCCTTGCAAAGGAATCAATCAATCGAAAACTGGCCAAGGCACTGGTGCAGCTTGCGCCAGAAGAGCTGCAGATGCGGGAAATCACGTTCAGGAATCTGCCGCTTTACAGCTATGACTACGATGCGGATTACCCCCAGGTAGCGAAGGATTTCAAGGCTGCCATCGCTGACGTCGATGCCGTCCTTTTCGTAACGCCGGAATATAACCGCTCGATCCCGGGCGGATTGAAGAACGCCATCGATTGGGCGAGCCGGCCGTACGGCACGAATGCCTTTACCCGAAAGCCGTCAGCGATCATTGGCACGTCGCCGGGAGCGATTGGAACCGCGGTCGGGCAACAACACCTCAGGAGCATCCTGAGCTTCTGCAATTCACCGATGATGAACGCGATCGAAGCCTATATCCAGTTCACGCCGGACCTGATTTCGGACAGTGGCAAGGTCAATTCAGAGTCTACCGAAAAATTTCTTCGAAACTACATGAACGAATTTCGTGACTTCATCAAACGCGTCGTGACCGCCTACCCGCGCTCCTCCTGACAGGTTCAGCGCAATTGGAGTAAGGGCCGGTATTCAGAAACATCAAAAGACATCATGTTGATCACAATTTTCTGGTTTATATGTGGCCTCGGCGGTCTGATTGTCGGCGCGCACATACTGGTAAAAGGTGCTTCCGAGCTGGCGTTCAGGCTGGGCGTATCACCATTGGTGGTGGGCCTGACCATTGTGGCGCTGGGTACCAGTTCACCTGAAATCGCCATCTCCATTGACGCTGCCTTGTCCGGAAATCCCGAGATCGCTGTCGGCAACGTGGTAGGCAGCAACATCTTCAATGTGCTGTTCATCCTGGGTCTATCCGCAGTCATTGCGCCGCTGGTGGTGCAAATACAGCTTATCCGGCAGGAAGTGCCACTGATGATAGGTTTCAGTATCCTGTGTGTGGTACTGGCCCAGGACGGATCGTTGAGTCGTTACGACGGCTTGCTGCTGATCATATTGATGCTGGCCTACATCACGTTTCTGATACTTCAGTCACAACGCCAGAATGCGGCTTTGAAGAATGTCGGCAAGGTCAAAGAATTCACTGCCGCAAATCATTTGGCTGCGCCCGACCAGCCAGCGATTACCGCCAAACAAACGCACTGGGCAGTATCCGTCCTGCAGTTGGCTGCCGGACTGGTATTGCTGGTGGTGGGATCCGGGTGGTTGGTGGAATCCGCCATCATCATCGCCAGATACTTAGGCGTCGCCGATGTTATCATTGGTCTGACCATCGTTGCCGCGGGCACTTCCATGCCCGAAGTGGCTACCTCGGTTATCGCAACACTGAAAGGCGAACGGGATATTGCAGTTGGTAACGTGATCGGCAGCAATATTTTCAATATTCTGGCTTGCTTGGGACTCTCCAGCCTGGTTGCTCCGAATGGGCTGGATATTCCAGGTTCCGTTTTGGCTTTTGATTTCTGGGTCATGCTGGCGGTTGCACTGATTTGCCTGCCGATATTTTTCAGCGGCCGGGTCATTGCGCGATGGGAAGGCTTTGTGCTGTTGGGCTATTACCTGGCCTACACCGCTTACCTGATTCTGGCCGCTCAGGATCATGATGCCCTGCCACTTTATTCAATGAGCATGCTGCTGTTTGTGCTGCCCCTGAGCGTGATTGCCTTGCTTACGTCCGTCTGGAGTCGGCAGAAAAACCCGGTGTGATGTTGAATAAACCGCGCAGGTTCAGGGTTCAGCGGAGGCAGCACCGCTCATGTGCGACCAAGGCGAGGATCGTCGTAGTAGTCATTGGTCAGTGTGGGGTTGGCGCAGCCACCGGTGACCCCGAGAGGGATATTGAAGACTGCTTTCGTGAAGGCTTCGTCTTCGTTGTAGACGTTTGTATACGACGCGATTGCCGTTATCATATCAACGGTAAAACGTACCGTTTCTCCGTCGTATTGTGCCGCGTCACGATCGGCGGTGACGACAGCGTCGGTGCTGTAATGGGCGATTGTGTTGGTGTTGTTGTCGATCTGCACACTCTGGTGCCCGTCGTAGATCGATGGGGTCAGGACCACGGCTTGTGGACCGGCTGATACCATCGTTATCTTCGCGCCGCCATCGATCAGGACTGTCCGTCGGTTCTCCGTCCATCCCGGGCTGCCAGCCCAATCCTTGATGTGCTTGCCGTTGAGGTTCTCATGCGGATCGCTCCAGTGTTGGACCATGTTCATTTCCAGCGGATCCTGGTTCGCTATCGTATGCCGGTCGACGCTCACGGTGAACCCGGCTGCAGTGACAAACTGGATTGGTGTACTTGCAACACCTTGCGATAGACGCCCGGATTCGAAGCCGCTGCGAGACAAAAACAAAGGGCAATCCATGCGGGTCAATGTGTTCTGCTTCTCAGAAACGCGCTCGCCGCGGATGAGGAAGGGGGGCGGATCCGACACATCGATATGCCGTCCGGGTTCTGCCGGCTGCTTGATGTCCACACCCTCTTCGGTATGCGCAGAAAGCCCGGCACCGAAAAAAAGCAGGCGAGGATGACGGTGAGAATCCCGGTGTTTGGAAACGGATGATTTGAAGGACTCAAAGCGCAACTCCTGTGCAGTCTGATTTCTGCAAGTCTCCCTTGAAGCCCGCAATATCAGGTATATAGGACGAATAAAAACTATTTTCCAGAAACAAGGGATTATGAAGTCGCTTGATAGCTCGGTTTTTCTTCCTGTTTTCTACAAATTACCGCTAACGCCTGATTCAACCAGCTGTGAAATGATTGTAGAAAGGCAAAACCCACCACATCAATAAACAGCACGTTTTGTGATGATTCCACCCACCGCAAACCCTTGCCCTATTCATTGTTCCTCATCGGCAAGATCCAACCGGGTCCAGCCCCAATCGTCAAACAACACGTAAACGGCCGGAATAATAACCAGCACCAGCACGGTAGTGGTGAGCAAACCAAATACCACCGAAATGACCAGCGGTTTGATGGAGGCTGACTGGACACTGGTCTCCGCCAGCAATGGCAGCAACCCTGCGATAGTGGTGGCGGAAGTAATAACAATGGCGCGCAGGCGGTCGCGGCTGGCCCGCCCCGCCGCAACACTTGCGCTCATGCCCTTGCCGCGATGTTCCTTGATAAACTGCATCAGCAAAATGGCATCGTTTACCACAATACCAGCCAATGACGCGGCGCCAATCAACGAGGGCATGGAAATGTACCAGCCCATGAGTACATGCCCCCACAATGCACCGACAAAGGCCAGTGGAATGGCCAACATGACAATAAATGGTTCGGCATAGCTGCGAAACTGGAAAGACAAAATGATATAAACACCCAGCAGACCGATCAGCAGGCCGCGCACAATCGAACCTCCGGTTTCGGCCGAGCGAGCCACCTGGCCTTCAAAACTGACTGTGACTTGCGGATGCTGCTCTTGGAACCGGGCAAGCCAGTTGCTGCGCATAGCACTGACAACAGCTTGGGAACTGGCCTGCTGTGCATCCACATTGGCCTGCACAGTGACCGTCCGCCTGCCGTCCAGGCGAGTGATCATCGCCCAGTCCCGCCGGTCCTGTGTTTGCACCACGACATCCAGCGGCACCTGCTGTCCATCGGGTAATACAATGGTCTGGTCGGCAAGATCGTCCAGGCTGGATCTGTCGCGCTCATCCTGACGCACCAGGATTTCCACATCACGCTGACCGATACGCTGTGTATCGGCAATTTCTCCGAGAAAGGCTGCACGCAGTTGGGACGCCACTGTTTCCGCGGTTAATCCCAGCGCGAAGGCGCCATCCGTAAGGGTAAAAGTCCGCTGCGGTTTACCGGGACGCAGGTCATCGATAATGTTATAGACGGCGTCGTACCCCGCCAGATGCTCGGCCACGTCCAGCGCCGCTGTCTTGAGTTCATCCAGGTCCGCTCCCTGCAGACGCACTTCGATGGGAATACCAGCGGGCCCAAAACCCGGCTCCTGGATGATCAGGCTCGCCAGCCCCGGAATATCGCTAATCTGTTGGCGCCAGGCTGCAGTCAGTTCGTCCAGCGTAACGGTGCGGAGTTCAGCGCTCAATAGATCCACCATCACCGTGGCCACATGGGCACCTGCTTCCTGGGCGCTGGGGTTGTAATTGAAACGCACCTGAATCGACGCAACCAGCGGCGCGCCATCCGGCTGCTCCGGTGTGAGGTCCTCATCGAGCTGCCGCATGGCCTCGACAACCTGCTCGGCGACATGCTCCGTGCGCGCCAGCGGCGAACCCTGTGGCAGCAGCAGCCGCGCTTCCAGTGTGTCGCCATCCAGATCGGGCATTGCTTCAGTGCTGATATGGCCACCGGCAAGAAAGCCCAGGGTGCCAAGCAACACCAGCAGCACCCCGCCCAGCGTCGCATGTCGCCACTGCACAGACTTATCCGCCAGCCAGCCAACGTGTTCACGGAACACATCGAAACGCCGGTCAAAGGCCTGCCGGAAGCGCGACTGCTCAGCACCTTGCAGCGACGGTAAGCTGCTCTTGAGATGATATGGCAGAATCCAGAAGGCCTGGATCAGGCTGGCGGACAATGCCGCGATCAATACTACCGGCAATACTTTCAGTACGGCGCCCATTTCGCCGGCCAGAAACGACAACGGCACAAACACCCACACTGTGGTGAGAAAAGAGGATATGACACTGGGTAGTACCTGCAGGGTGCCATCTACCACTGCTTTCAGCGGCGGGGCACCCTGTTAGGCCTGCACGACGATGTTATCAACAATAACAACGGAGTCATCCATGACGATACCGATGGCCATCAACAGTGCTACCAGCGTAATCATATTCAGCGATAGTCCGCTCAGGCTCATGACAAAAAACGCGCCCGTAAAAGCCACCGGCAAGCCGAGCACCGCCCACAGCGCCAGGCGTGGCCGGAAAAATAGCCCCATCACCAGTATCAGCAGAACCAGCCCCGACACGCCGTTGCTTACCAGCATCTCCAGCCGGTCGCGCACAATGCTGGTCATATTCTGCGTCAGAGTCAGTTGTATACGTCCATCAACGCCCAGGCGCTCGGCCGCGACCAGAGCCGTCAGCTGATCCAGCACTGTCAGCGCATCGCCGCGCAAGGTCTTGCTGACCTCCAGCACCACCGCCCGTTCACCGTTGAAATAGACCTGTGCCTCAGGCTGTTCCCCCACTTCCCGCAAGTTTGCAATCGCGCCGAGTGTCAGCTCACCTCCGGCCGCACCCGACACCACCACCAGGTCCGCCAACTGTCGCAGGCTGCGACGCTGGTCAGTAAAACGCAGCAATACATCGCGATCCGGGGTCTCCAGCGTGCCCAGTGGCACATCTATACTCTGCTGCCGCAGCCGCAGCGCCAGGTCTCTGGCCGAAAGCCCGTATTGGGCCAACACAGCTTGCGGCACCTCGACCTGCCATTGGCGCTGCGACAATCCCTGTGGCGTGACCTGGGCCACGCCAGGCAACGTCATAATGCGCTCCTCCAGCTGCATCGCGTAGTCTTCGAGCTGGTTCACAGACATGTCACCACTGATCGCTACCGCAGCCACCAGGTCGCTGCGGTGCAGCTCCCGCACCACAGGCGGCTCGGCTCGCGCTGGCAAGTCGGTAAGGGCGTTGACCTCGGTATCGATATCGCTCAAAAAGCGAATGGCGTCGCCACCCGACAGCATCGTTGCTGTGGCGCGAGCCAGATTGTCCTGGGCCACACACACCAGTTCGTCGAGATAATCTACGCCCTTGATTGCATCGTGCAGGCGGCGGCACACTGCATCTTCCACATCGGCGGCGCTGGCACCGCGATAGATCACCTCGACGCTGACCTCAACAGGACGGTAATCCGGAAAAGTCTCACGCTTCAGGTTTGGTGCGGCAAACAGGCCGGCGGCCAGTAGCAGGATCAGTAATAGATTGGCCGCTGTGGGATGGCCGGCAAACCAGCGGATCACAATGCCGCACCTGGCATCAGCCCCAGTGCTGACTGTGACAGATGTTGCTCCAGCGCCAAGTCCCGGTGCGGCGTGACCGCCATGCCCGCCACTGCAGGCACTGGATCATCGACGATCAACATATCGCCAGCCACCAGCCCGGTTGCGATCACCGCCAGATTCTGCTGTTCAAAAGCTACCGTGACTGCGCGCCGTTGCAGCCGATTATCTTCTCCCAGCAGGTAGACTTCGCCCTGATGCACTGCCGCTGCCGGAACTACCAGCAGGGGTCGAGGGCTGTCGGCAGCAAAGCTGACCTGTACATACATATCGCGCTGCAGTGCCGGCCGTTCAATCAAGTTTGCCTGGCCGTAGGGTTCGTCGACCGTGACTACCACCCGCGCGCTACGCGTCATTGGATCGAGGCCGCTGGCTACCCTGCTGACCCGTGCAGGCCAGCGCACGGCTGGGAAACCAGCCAGCGTCACCTCGGTGCGAATGGCCGTAAAATCCAGGCGCTGGGCGAGATCCAGCACTGTCTCCTGCTGTGGGACAGGCATCGACACAGCCGCCATAAGGCGACGCAGCATAGGCAGGGGCACTTGCGCCTCGACTTCGGCTTGCTCAATGTTGTCGGCCAGAAACAGCTGCTGACCGGCGCTGACAAACTGGTGTTCTTCCACTGCTACATCCCTGACCCGCAGGTCATAGGGTGCAATGAAACGGGTATCTTCGAGGTCTTCCTGCGCCTGCTCCAATTGCGCAGTAGCGCGTTGTGCTTGCCCATCCAGATACTGCTGTTTAGAGGGCAGCAGCGCTAATTGGTTTTCCAGCGATTGCACAAGTTGGCGCTGCGCCAGTGTTGTGCGGCGTTGCTCGTCAAGCCGGGACCGCGACACTGCATCGGTATCGGCCAGTTGCTCAATGCGGCTGAGCTCACGTTGGGACAACTGCAGCTGCTCACTTTCAAGCTGCAACAACTGCCCGGTATTTTGTGCTTCCATTGTCAGCTGCTCCCGCTCGGCCGTTAGCGATGCCAGTTCGGCAGCGGCAGCGGCGATCGCCAACTGGTAGCGACTCGGGTCCAGTGACAATAGCGGCGTGCCCGCCGACAGTAACGTACCGCTGTGCAGCTGCGGGTGGCGCTGCACCACGCGCCCGGCCACATTGGCCACTGCCTGCCAGGTTCGTGCCGGACGAGTAATACCGAAGCCCCTCGCTGTCAGCACAAAGGGCATAGCCTGTACTTCAATTACCCTTAGCCCCTGGGACCGGGAGTCCACCTCACTGCGGGCCGGTCCCTCGCGGTTATAAATTAACAAGGCAAGCAGGATAAGCCCGCCCACCAAACCGGCGAGAAAAAGATTTTTTCGATTGGCAACTTGCCACAAGGCCATTTGACCGTACCCCTGCATTCGAGCATGAAATGATGTGGGAGTTTGAGTATATCAGCCGCCTTCTTTGTCAACACAGCGCCTGTTGCAGGGACTTGCGGCATGACCTTAACGGGATCTTGATGTGTCAGCACATCCGCATCGAGGAAGTGTTCAAGAATACGCGCCTCTATCGGCCACCCGTTGACCAGCACTGGTATTGGCCACAGTCCTGCTACGGGAACTCCCAATTTAAACCAATCCGGGTTGGCAGTAGGCTACAGGGTGAGTATCCACCGGCAAAGCCGGGGCTTTAGTTTGTATTTGCAACCATGTGCGCGGAATTGTGAAAAGGCAGTCAGTAGCGACTCGTCGGATACATCCGTCACAACGATCATTATCAAGGAGCGAGCAATGCTGACTTCCATTTTCCTGTTGACACTCTTGTTGTTTACCCTGCTCGTTCTGGTTCCCCGCCGTGCGAGCGCTCATTGCGACACTGAAGACGGTCCGGCCGTCAGCGATGGGCACAAAGCGCTGCAAACCGGCATTGCCAACCATGCGCTGAAATGGATTCTGCCAGAAGGAGACGCAGAATTGCGCCCCATCTTCGACAAGGCCATAAAGGTTCGTGCCTTGGGCGGGGATGCCGCCGAAGTGGCAGACCGCTACTTTCTCGAGAATCTGGTGCGTATCCATCGCGCTGGAGAAGGGGCGTCCTATGACGGTATCAAGCCGACCGGCACTGTGCTGGATCCCGAAGTGGTAGCCGCGGATGAGGCGATGGAAACGGGTAATCTGCGGCCGTTGATGGCGCTGATTTCTGCGGACAGGCATGCAGAGTTGCGGCGCCGTTTCGACAAGGCCAGGGCCCTGAAGCAATTTGATGTGAACGACCTGGCCGCGGGACGCGAGTACGTTGCAGCCTACGTGTCTTTCTACATGTTTGCGGAAGGGGAAGAACACGGTCACCATCATCACTGAGTCTTTCAAGTGAACTGGCTATGGCTCGCCATGCTCGGCGTCGGGTGCATCGCAGCCCTTCTGTTCCGGCGCTATATCGGATTCGTAACCCGGGTGCACGCGCATTCCATGTGGCCGACGTTGCGCCCCGGCCAGTTGCTATTTACCCGGTCGATTCCGCATGGACGTCGAATTCGTCATGGTGACATTGCAGTGGTGCAATCCGCCGAGCTGGGCCAGGTCGCCGTCAAGCGGATACTGGGATTGCCGGGTGATCAACTGGTGTTGGGCTCCGGCGGCCTGGTTCGCAACGGTGAGCATTTGACCGAACCTTATGTGGTTCACGCGGGAGGCACGAGCGGCTCGTGGCTGGTGCCCGAAGGTCATTGCTTTCTGCTGGGAGACAACCGGGCCGCTTCCAGCGACAGCCGTTCCTGGAAGCAATCCTTCATGCCGCTCGAGGCGATTCTCGGGCGCGTATGTGCCCGGCACTTGTAGCGCTATCCACCTGAAGGCCGACGAGGGTGGCGTTCCAGCCGGATGCAGATTTCCAGACTGGCTTGGCAGGATGTTTCCTATAAGCGAATACACGGGTAACAAACGTAAACAATAGACATTAAGTGAGGTTGAACCCATGACTGAGAGCTATCAGAATTTTCATCTGCAACTATTGGCGGGAGAGTGGCGCGAAGGCAGCGACGAGGATTCCCGTCCTGTGGTAAATCCATACTCTGGTGAAACCCTGGTTTCGATTCGATCAGCCAACTCCGACGACCTGGATGCGACATACCGGAAGGCCGCCAAGGCGCAGCCAGCCTGGGCAGACACACCGCCGGCGGAGCGGGCTGCGTTGTTGCAGCGTGTGGTGTCGATTTTCGATGCGCGCAAAGAGGAAATCATCGACTGGCTGATTCGCGAGTCCGGCAGCACACGACTCAAAGCCACCATCGAATGGGGCCTGGCCCGCGGGATCACCCTGGAAGCGGCCAGTATGCCCGCCAGGGCCCAGGGTGCCACCATGAGCAGTGATGTTCCGGGCAAGGAAAACTTTGTCTATCGCCAGCCTTTAGGCGTTGTAGGTGTTATCAGTCCCTGGAACTTCCCGCTGCATCTCTCGCAACGCTCTGTCGCGCCAGCGCTGGCACTGGGTAATGCGGTGGTGATCAAACCGGCCAGCGATACGCCGATCACCGGCGGCTTGCTGCTGGCCCGCATCTTTGAGGAAGCGGGTCTGCCAGCGGGTGTGCTGGGTGTGGTGATTGGCCCGGGCTCGGTCATCGGCGACGAGTTTGTCGCGCATTCCGTACCCTCGCTGATATCTTTCACCGGCTCGACGCCAGTAGGCAAGAACGTGGGCAAGATCGCGACCGGTGGGCGTCACCTCAAAAAAGTCGCCCTGGAGTTGGGTGGCAACTGCCCGTTTGTGGTGCTTGACGATGCAGATGTCGAGCAGGCTGTGAAGGCGGCGGTGTTTGGTACATTTTTACATCAGGGGCAGATCTGCATGGCCATCAACCGGATCATAGTCGATCAAGGCCTGTATGACCGCTTTGTTGAAGGCTTTATCGCCCACGCCAGCCAGCTGATCGTTGGCGACCCTTCTGCGATGGAAACCACCATCGGTCCTATCATCAATAAAGCCCAGCTTGAAAGCCTGCAGCAGAAAATTGCCAAGGCCAAAAAGCAGGGCGCTAAAGTGCTTTTGGAGGGCGAGATCCACGGGCAGATGGTGCCACCACATGTGTTTGGCAATGTAACTGCCGATATGGAAATCAGCCGCGAGGAAATCTTTGGACCCGTGGTGGGTATTCACAAAGCCCGTGACGAGCAGCACGCCCTGGAACTGGCCAATGACACGGAATTCGGTCTCTCCAGCGCGGTATTCTCCGGTGATCTGAACCGGGGTCTGACATTTGCACGCAAGCTCAGGACGGGCATGACGCACGTTAACGATATGCCGGTGAATGATGAAGCGCATCTGCCGTTTGGTGGTGAGAAAAACTCCGGGCTGGGCCGTTTCAACGGCGAGTGGGCCATCGAAACCTATTCCACCGTGCAGTGGGTGAGTGTGCAAAAGGCTCCGAGACAGTATCCGTTCTGATCACACAGGTGAGTTGAAAAGCCGGGGCTTTGACAGGAATCTCCCGGGTTAATGAGTAAAAGAGGTTATATCAATGGACATTAAAGCAGCCGTAACCCATAGCCAGGGCACAGCGTTCAAACTGGAATCCGTGCAGCTTGCGGATCCTGAATTTGACGAGATACGGGTACGGATTGTTGCGGCCGGAGTTTGTCATACGGATGTTGTTGCGCGGGATCTTGGCATCGCGCCCTTTCCCATCGTGCTTGGCCATGAGGGGTCCGGCGTTGTGGATGCCGTGGGTGCGGGCGTGTCCGATTTGCTAGTCGGCGATCATGTGGCACTGTCGTTTGCGCATTGCGGCAATTGCACGCATTGCCTGACCGGTCACCCAACCGTTTGTGACACCTTCAATGATCTTAACTTCGGTGGTGCCATGGACGATGGCAGTCGTCGCCTGGCACAGGGTGAACAGTCACTGGCAACTTTTTTTGGCCAATCGTCATTTGCCACCTTCGCCATTGCCAAGTCCAGGAATGCAGTGAAAGTCGATCCGGAAGTTGATCTGGCGCTGTTGGGCCCGTTGGGGTGTGGTATCCAGACCGGTGCAGGTACCGTGCTCAACCGTCTTAAACCGGATTTTGGTTCGAGTATCGTGGTCTATGGCGCTGGCGCAGTGGGTTTGAGCGCAGTGATGGCCGCAAAGATTATCGGTTGTCAGTTCATCATTGCCGTTGATGTGCATGAAAATCGTCTGGCTCTGGCCAAAGAGCTGGGTGCAACCCACGTCTTCAACGGTAAAGAGGTCGATGTGGTCACGGAGATCAGGAAACTCACCGCCGGCGGCAGTCATTATGCGGTTGAAACCACAGGAGTGCCGCAGCTGGTCAAACAGTCACTGAATGCCTTGAGGCCATTGGGCACTGTCGCGATTGTTGGCATCACGCCCGAGGTGAATCTTGATATTCACAATGATCTGATGGCCGAAGGAAAAAGTATGATCGGTGTCATTGAGGGCGATTCAGTCCCCCGGGTATTTATTCCACAGCTGATCGCGTACTACAAAGCGGGCCGGTTTCCGTTCGACAAGCTGATCAAATTCTATGACTTTGATCAGATCAATCAGGCGTTTGAGGACTCTGCAAGCGGCGTTACCATCAAGCCGGTTCTGAAAGTGGGTTGAATGCGTTCCGTATTTCTGATTCGTCACCCTATTGCAGCGGCCGTTAATGGACAATCTAATAACCATTCAAAACAGGTTTAAAAACATACAGCAATGAGAGAATTATGGGACGATCTGTTTAAAGGCAACCAGGAAGTGTGGGGTTTCGAACCCGCACGATCTACTGTTTTGACCCATGATTTTTTTGTTCAACACCATGTGAAAAATGTACTGATTCCGGGCATTGGTTATGGGAGAAATGCTCAAATCTT
>CAZRTG010000028.1:0-28804 GCA_964602895.1 uncultured Wenzhouxiangellaceae bacterium | reverse complement strand
ATATTTGCGGTTTGTCGACGTACAGGTCCGGGTGCCCAGATCGGATCAGACATATACAGGTACCTTTGGCCAGACCTTAGCCCAGCAGTCGTTCCAGTTCAGGAATGACGGCGAACAGATCACCCACCAGGCCGATATCGGCGATTTCAAATATGGGTGCCTCACCATCCCTGTTGATGGCGACAATGGTGCCGGCGTCTTTGATGCCGGTAACGTGTTGGATGGCGCCGGAAATACCCAGGGCAATATAGAGGTCGGGGGATATGATCTTGCCCGTCTGGCCCACTTGCAACTCGTTGGGTACATAGCCTGCATCTACCGCGGCACGAGAAGCACCCACGGCCGCCCCCAGTTTGTCCGCAAGGCCATAAATGAGTTTGAAATTCTCAGCGCTTGCCAGTGCACGGCCACCCGAAACGACTTTGCTGGCGCTTTGCAGGTCAGGGCGATCGCCACCTCCGGATTGCAGGTCTATCCAGCGGGTTTGGCCGCTGGCGCTGCCTGCAGCCGGTCTTGACTCAACCTTGGCCGAACCGCCTTCTTTTGCAGCATCCCAACTGGCAATACGAACGGTCGCTACTGTAATGCTGTCTTCCGGCACACGTACATCAATGATGGCATTACCGGCGTAAATGGGACGGCGGAACGAATGGGCATCCAGCACTTCCATCACATCACTGAGCTGGTTAACGCCCAACAAAGCGGCAGATCGTGGCATCAGGTCCTTGCCAAAAGTGGTTGAAGGGCCCAGTACATGCGTGTAAGCCGTCGCCAGAGCCACCACTTCCGGTGCCCAGGTTTCGGCCAATGGATGCTCCAGATGCTCTGCGTCAATGCGGATTACGGTGTTCACATTGGCCAATGCAGCCGCCTGTGATGCAACGGCTTCAGTTGCCTTGCCGAATACCACAATATCGATTTCACTGCCTATGGCCTGTGCACAGGAAAGGCATTTGGCCGTGCTCAGGTTGAGTGATTGCCCATCGTGCTCTGCAATTATCAGTATCTTGCTCATACCAGCCCCCGCTTCTTCAGTTCCTGTACCAATTGTTCGGCACTTTCCACCATGATGCCTTTTTGTCTTTGCGGCGGTGGTGTGAATTTTTCAATGCTGTAAACAGGCCCTGTATCGACGCCCAGGTCCGCGAATTGCAGCACATCCAGCGGCTTGCGTTTGGCTTTCATGATGTCCGGCAGTTTCACAAAGCGGGGTTCATTCAGTCGCAGGTCGACAGTCACCACCGCCGGGAGGTCTATGGCGATGGTTTCAAGGCCGGCGTCCACTTCCCGTGTGACGGTGGCCTTATCACCATCCACATCAAGTTTGGATGCAAACGTAGCTTGTGGGCGATTCCACAGACCCGCCAGCATCTGACCTGTCTGGTTGTTGTCATCGTCGATGGCCTGCTTGCCCAGCATAACCAGGCCGGGTTGTTCCTGCTCAACGACTTTCAGAAATGCACGAGCCGCAGCCAGGGGCTGTATCGCAGCCGTTGTTTTGACTTGAATGGCCCGGTCGGCGCCCATGGCCAGGCCGGTTCGCAATTGCTGCTGACATTCGTCACCGCCTATGGAAACGACTACGATTTCGGTCGCTTTGCCCGCTTCTTTGAGGCGCAATGCTTCTTCCAGGGCGATTTCATCAAACGGATTGACGCTCATCTTGACGCCATCTGTATCCACACCGCTGCCGTTGGGTAACACTCGCACGCGCACGTTGAAATCTACCACACGTTTTATTCCAACCAGTATTTTCATCAATATTTCCTGCTCGCTGAATTCAGTTTCTTAAAGTCCGGCCAGTTTTCTTTCTGGCCAATATTCAAACCATCGGAGATCTTAAAGGTTTTGGTAATTGGGGCCACTGCCACCTTCCGGGGTCACCCAATTGATAATCTGGTAAGGGTCTTTGATATCGCACGTCTTGCAGTGCACACAATTGGCAGAATTGATCTGCAGGCGCTTGCCGCCTTCGTCTTCGACCATTTCATAAACCTGCACCGGACAAAACCGGGTACACGGGTTATTGTATTCTTCCACACAGCGGGTAATGCAGATATCCGGTTCCAGAATCTGCAAATGTACGGGTTGGTCTTCATCGTGCGCCGTGGCAGAAAAATACACCGATGCAAGCCGGTCGCGTGGTGGCAGGTCGCGCTTGACCCAATGACGGTCAGGCGCAGTATATTCGCTGATTTTCTTCATGGCCGAATGATCGGCATGCAAAGCCAGAGTGGTTGGCAATTTGCCTGCTGTGATGGTTTCTATGGCCGCGCGAATAAAGCCTCGCCACAGGCCTTTGTAAAAAGCCGGCCGGATGTTTCTTACTTTATGCAGTTCACTGACGATGGGAGATGCCCGTAATTTCTGATCAAAGCCAATGGCAGTGCCTGTATCAACAATGTGCTGTGCAGCCAGCATGCCGGAGCGTATTGCCTGGTGGGTACCCTTGATTTTGGGCACATTCATCAAGCCGGCCGCATCCCCAATCAGCAGCGCGCCCGGCATCTCGGTTTGTGGCAATGCCTGATAACCGCCTTCAATCAGTGCGCGGCTACCGGCAGAAAGGATTTCGCCACCTTCGAGCATTTCATGCACCATGGGATGGTGTTTTAATTGCTGGAAAGCCTCAAATGGCCTGAATTCAGGGTCGGCATAGTCCAGTCCGGCAACAAAGCCCAGGGCAATGCGGTCTTTGTCCAGATGATAGATAAAGCTGCCGCCATATATCGAAGAGTCCAGTGGCCAGCCCAGTGTATGTTGCACCAGACCCGGTTGGGATTTTCCTGGCTGAACCCGCCACAATTCCTTCAAGCCTATGCCGTAGGTTTGTGGTTGGGTATTTTTATCCAGCCCGAATTTGGCAATCAATTGTTTGCTCAGGTGGCCACGACAGCCTTCGGCCAGAACGGTTACACCGGCATGAATTTCAATGCCCTGAACATAGCTGTCCTTGTGTTGGCCTGCCCGGTCCACTCCCATATCACCGATAATGACACCACCCACGCTGCCGTCAGCGGTATGGTAAATACCCGCTGCGGCATAGCCCGGGAATATGTCCACGCCGGCAGCCTCGGCTTGTGGCGCCAGCCAGGCGCAAAGTGCACCCAGAGAGACGATGAAATTGCCGTGGTTTTTCTGTTGCGGTGGCGTGGGCAGACGTATCCTGCCTTTTTCCGTCAGATACCATAGCTGGTCTTTTTCTACAGGAATGCAAACAGGTGGTGGCTGGTCGCGCCAGCCAGGTAGCAACTGGTCCAGTGGTTCCGGCTCGATCACAGCACCTGAAAGGGTGTGGGCACCAACTTCTGCTGCCTTTTCAATCACGGCAACGGACAAATCGGCTTTGAGTTGTTTCAGTCGCAGCGCACATGCCAGCCCCGCAGGACCCGCACCCACAATCACGACATCGTAATCCATTATTTCGCGTTCAGACATGCATCAGACCAATTCAGGTTCGCCAAACCCGACATTATATCGGCATTGACTGTGATCGTCACAGGCAATATGGGCTTTATTCCAGGCAATATGTGGGTTAGTGCTCCAGTAACTGTTCCAGGGTCTCCAGAACCAGGCCAATGGATTCGAGAAATTCCTTGTAACGCGCCTCGTCACGATCATCAAAAGGCTGGCCATCACGTCGATTCAAAAGCTGCGCCACGGCGAATGCCTTGCCTTCCGAGTTTTTCACCGGCAAGCACAGGATGGACCGGGTGCGATAGCCCAGTTGTTTGTCGACCGCCGGGTTGAAGCGTGCATCGGTGTATGCGTCGTCAACCCGAATGGACTGGCCGCTGGCGGCAACCGCGCCGGCAATACCACTACCCATCGGGATGCGCACTTCACTGTCAGGCAGATCTTCTGTAATTCGCAACCACAGGGTCCGGGTCTGGTGATCTACGATGAACAGGGACGAACGGTCTGCATTCATGAGTTGGCTCAGTTTGCGAGTAAAGGCAAACAGATCCTGCTCCAGCAGGCTTTGGAATGCTGCGTCATTGGACAATGCAGTTGCACGCAGAAAGTATTGGGACTGCTCTGTCATTTGGCTCAGCATCTGACGAAAGCCCTGTTCGTCCAGTTCATCTACAAGTGCCCGAGCCGGCTTCTTCTGACCGCTGCGGGCCAGGGTGCCCATCATCAATTCGTTATTGGCAATCACGGCATCGGTGAAAGTAGACAGGCGACCGTCTTCCAGATGCACGATGCGGTCAGCAATATCAAGTATGCGGTTGTCATGCGTGACCAGCAATATGGTCGTACCGTGTTCCCTGGCCAGTACTTTCATACGATCGACCACCTCACGACCGGATTCTTTGTCCAACGAAGCGGTCGGTTCATCAGCCAGCAATATTTCCGGCTCGGCAACCAGTGCGCGTGCAATCGCGACCCGCTGTCGCTGGCCGCCGGACAGCTGTTCGGGTCGATGGTTCATGCGCTCTGACAGGCCTACTGCAGTGAGCATTTCCTGAGCCCGCTTTTTTAATTCGCCCGCACTGACCTTTTTGCTTGCACGCAAACCCAGTTCAACATTCTGCAATGCCGACAAGGCGCCGAGCAGGTTATGTTGCTGAAAAATAAAGCCGATTTTGCGCCGCACCTTTTCCAGTGTGGCTGCGCGGGCATTCTGCAGCTCTGCTCCCAGCACCTTGATGCTGCCCTGTTGAGCTGAACGCAGTGCACCTACCAGGGTCAGCAAGGTGGTTTTGCCGGAGCCGGAAGGTCCGGTAACGATGACGATTTCGCCGGCAGGAATTTCTGTGGTGATATCAAACAGTATCTGCTTGCGTAAATTGCCCTTGCCGAAAAAATGGCTCAGTCCTTCTACTTTGATCGGGGCTGTAGCGCTCATGGTGTCTTGCTTGCGGTCCTTGCGTTGCTACTGAGTGAGATGATGTTGAGATGACGAGTTTGATGTGAGTATGCCAGTTTGAGTCCACTTATGTGCAAACAATTGATCAGCGCAGGGAGCAGGTGCAAGTGCATTTCTTAATAGGTATTGACAATACTTGTTAGCTGATAAGATAATCGGCATTGTTAATACCAATTAACTCAAACCTTCGATCAGATAAGCCTTCCAAGGGGTACTTGTTAATGAGCCAGCCCTCAAGAAATACAGACAGTCAAGACACCAGCGCCGGCCAATCGGACCGGCGTCCCAAATCGCAATGGCCCATCTGGCTTTCCCTCGCGGTTATCGGCAGTTTATTGAGCCTCTTCCTGTCCTGGCCCTGGTGGCGGGATTTCAGTTACTGGGCAGAGTCCAGGCTGATGTGGGCAATTTATTTTACGGTGGGTTTTGTGCTGGCGGTTTACGTTTTCTACGCCTTTTTCGGCAGCATGCGAACGCTGTTCGAGCATGATGCCATTGAGCGTGAAGCCTTGGACGACAAATCCCCTGTCAGGAACCCGGAGGACCGGTCATGAGTTGTAAAGAGGGTCAACCCTGCGAGGAGGGTCGCAAACGCCGGACTGCATTTGCTGTGCTTGGATTGATGGCATTCATTTTTATCGCACTGTCGTTTATGTCTTTCCTCGATTCACGTGGTCAGGTGGTACCGAATGATGTCACCTACGCGGGCTTTGACACCGTGCAGGGCAAGCGGGTGTTTCAGGCTTACAACTGCATGGGCTGTCATACGATAGTCGGTAACGGGGCCTATTTCGGACCGGATTTGACGAAACTCTATGCTGGTGTCGGTCCGGCCTGGCTTGAAGCCTTCCTGCCGTCTGCCGGTACCTGGCCGACCCGTGCTGCGGTTCAGGTGCAATTGAACAAGCCGGAAATCGCAGCTGAGGCAGGTGTCGATACGATTGAGGGCTATCTGGAAAAATATCCGGCCGCGGCGGAGCGGATTGAGCGTCGTAGCGCCCATGCAACCATTATGCCCAACCTGCCGCTGGACCGCGATGAGGTCGGTAGTGTCATTGCCTTCCTGAAATATACCTCACAGATGGACACGGAAGGCTGGCCGCCGGTACCGCAGGTGGTTGGGTTGACATTCCCACAGGCAAAGTTTGTACCCACCGCGAGCGCATCTGAGACCGCATCAGCGGCTGCAGATACTGTCGTTGCCGCCGTGACCGACCCGGTCACCCTGGGCGCCAGTCTGGTCAAGGAAACCGGTTGTACCGCATGTCATTCAGCCGGCAACAATGCTCTGGTTGGCCCGGGATGGGGCGGGCTCTATGGCAGTGAGGTAAAGCTCAGCGATGGGTCGAGTACCCGGGTTGATGAGGCCTATCTGACTGAAGCCATTCTGAATCCCGATGCACAGGTTGCTGAAGGGTTTCCCAAAGGCGTGATGCCACCCTACTCAGGCGTTTTGGATGCCGAGCAAGTCGCGGCGATTGTCGCTTATATCCGCAGCCTCGGAGGAGAGGGACAATGATCCGGATCGAATATCAAACCCAACGGCTGAGCCTGCGTTTCTTCATGGTGATGCTGGTTCTGTTTCTGTTTCAAACGGGGTTCGGCTTGCTGCTGGGCATGCAGCACATCGACCCGACGCTGCTTGCAGGGACGCTGAATTTCAACGTTGTGCGGGCAGAACATACCAATCTCGGTATCCTCTGGATACTTGCCGGCTTCATCGGCACCATTCTGTTTGTCGGGCCCTTGTTGTCGAAGCGCGAACTGGCCGCGCCCTGGCTGATCAAGTTCCTGTTCTATGCGCTGCTGGCGGTAGTGGTGTGGAATGTGGCAACGCAATTTCTGGCACAGCAAGGTATTGCCGGCTGGTGGTTGGGCCAGCCCTGGTTGCACGAAGGGCTGGAATATCTTGAAGCCGGACGCGCCGCCGACATCGTGATTCTGATTGGCTTCGCGATTCTGTGTTATGTGGTCTTACGCACGTTCCCACCCCTGTCAAAATGGAACGAAATCCACTGGGGCCTGGGGCTGGGTGTGGTGGCACTGACCCTGGTCTGGATGTTTGGTTTGTTTTTCATAGAACGGCTGGACCTGCAGGAATATTTCCGCTGGTACGTGGTGCATTACTGGGTGGAGGGCGTCTGGGAGGTCATCCACATCAGCCTGGTCGGCTTTTTGATGGTGTTGATGTTTGATGCCAGGGTCAAATCGGTTGGCTATGCGGTTTTTTGGGGCATTTCCTTTGTCTGGCTGTCGGGGCTACTGGGTAACGCACATCATTATTTCTGGGTCGGTACACCTGAATTCTGGCAGTTCTGGGGCTCACTTTTCAGTGCACTGGAGCCGCTACCGCTGATCTTCTGTTTCTGGCACATCTATCTGGATGCCCATCAGGACAGAAAACCCATTGGCAACATGCCTGCTTTTGCGTTCCTCTTGGGTTCGGTGATACTGGAACAGGTGGGTGCCGGCATTCTGGGCTTCACCATGACTTTTGCTCTGACCAACGTCTGGTCGCACGGAACCTGGATCACACTGAGCCATGCACACTTGGCGCTGTTCGGTACCTTTGGAATGCTGGGTCTGTCGGCAGCTTACTACGCGGTGCCATTGATGCGCGGCGTTAATCATTTTGATCAGCGCCTCGGCAAGCTTGCGTTCTGGCTGGTCTTTACCGGTATGTTGGGCCTGGCATTTGCATTTGCTATTGGCGGCACGGTTCAGGTCTTTGTCTACCGCACACTGGGCCTCGACTGGTTCGGCGGTGACGTTTCGTCTGCCATGCAATTTGCCAAAATCCAGGTCCCCATTTTTGGATTGATATTCACCATCGGTGTCGGGCTTTTGGTTTTCGATCTGCTGACGATTGGCCGCCGGGCCGGTGTCGCGGTACCTTCGCCGCAGAAAAATATTGCGGTACCGGGTCCGTCCGGTAATCTCGCCCCGGTCGGTTGGAAGCGCTACCTGACAGGTTGGGAGGCAGGTATCTGGCTGCTGGGAATGTGGGTGTTTGGTGCTGTCATCACCATCGGCTTGTTGAGCTTTAACCTTTCAGGGGTGCGCGAAGGCAGTCCGATTTTTCCCTATCTGATGGCTGGCGTTGGCTATCCTGGACTGTTCCTGGTGACGCTGTTCTTTGTCTGGCGGTTTCTCAGCTCGGTATCTGCACGCAGCGCCACGCCGGCCGCTGCCCGGGTAGTCAATGAAGCTGAACTGTTGCCTGAACCTGCCGTGTGAGGCAAACGCCTGGTCCTGGACAGGCTGCTAGATATCCAGCGTAGTGCGCTTGGCGGGCTTATATGGGTTGACCGCCTTGCCGACGCATACGCCAATTTCATAAAGAGCGTACGGAGCCTACTTATGCCACGTATTTCGATGTATCAGGCGAGTGTACCGACGCTGATCAGGATTTTGTCCAACCTGTCGGGCGTGTTGGACCAGGCGCGAGCGTTTGTGGCTGCCGGCAATTGCACCGAATCAGCGCTCATGGATGATCGGTTGATTGCCGACATGTATCCTTTTTCCAAACAGGTGCAAATTGCCTGTGACAAGGCGCGCAGCCTGGTGGCGCGACTGGCCGGGCTTGAAGTTCCCCGTTATGAGGACAACGAGCAAACGCTGGTTGAACTGCAGCAACGGATTGCTCGCACCATCGAATTCTTGCGCAGTGTCCCGGCAGACAGGATCAACGGCACCGAAGACGACGATATCGTATTACCGGTCACGGGCAAACCGACCTGTTACAAGGGCCTGCAGTTGCTGCTGGGCCATTCGATGCCTAACGTTTATTTCCATACCGTGACGGCGTACAACATCCTGCGCAAGAATGGCGTGCCTGTTGGCAAGCGCGATTTTCTTGGCAATCCATGACCCGTGGGTGTCATTCCGAGCACCCCTCCGTAATAAGCACCAAAGGTTCATTACTTCCAGACCAACACCGGGTCACCGTATACTGTGCATTCGTAATCCATTAAAGGTGTAAAGACAATCACTTACACTTTGGCTTTACAGGTGAAACAGGAACACATGCCCCAAATCGGACTTCAAAACCGTCGTATCACGGTTGCCCCCATGATGGATTGGACCGACCGTCATTGCCGTTATTTCCACCGGCTGCTGTCGCCTGATGCTTTGCTGTATTCAGAAATGATTACCAGCGGCGCGATATTGCACGGTGACCGGGATCATTTACTGGCATTCAATCCGGAAGAGCATCCGCTGGCATTGCAATTGGGCGGCTCTGACCCGGAAGAACTGGCCCGTTGTACACAAATCGCCCAGGCCCGGGGTTACGACGAGGTGAATCTGAATGTAGGTTGTCCGTCGGATCGCGTGCAGCGCGGACGTTTTGGCGCTTGCCTGATGCTGGAGCCTGAACTGGTTCGTGATTGCATTGCGGCCATGCTGGATGTGGCTGAAGTGCCGGTTACTGTGAAGTGCAGGCTGGGTGTCGATGAGCATGAAAGTTACAGCTACTTCAGTGATTTCTTGCACACCGTAGCCGAATCGGGTTGCACGCTGTTTGTGGTTCATGCCCGAAAAGCCTGGTTGTCCGGCCTCAGCCCAAAAGAAAACCGTGATATTCCGGAGCTGCGCTATGACTGGGTTTATCGCATCAAACAGGAGCGACCGGATTGGACCATTCTGCTGAATGGCGGCGTCACTGCAGTTGCGGAGATAGAAGAACATTTGCAGCACGTGGATGGGGTTATGCTGGGCCGTGTGGCCTATCACAACCCGTGGATACTGGTGGAGTGTCGTCGATTGCTCAACCCGAAAGCAAAGCTGCCGCAACGTGCCGACATCATACGTCAAATGCAGGAATATTGTCGCCAGCAAACCGCCCTGGGTGTGCCGGTCAAACACATCAGTCGACACATGTTGGGCCTGTTCCAGGGCCTGCCCGGAGCCAGACGTTGGCGCCAATGGATTTCCGAGAATGCCCACAAACAGGATTCAGATCATCAACTGATCAACAAAGCGTTTGATCACTTTCAATCAGTCCGGTTAAAGAAGGATGCGGCCTGAATCATGATTACCCGTAGCTTTGATCATTTTATTGAAGCATGGCAAAAGGGCCATTTTGAGCCGGATTCGCCGAGCATACCTCTGGGTGTATTCATGGTTGAGCCGCTGGATTTCCGGGTGGATAGCGATTCAGCCCGCGACAATCCATACATGAGGGTCTCCAGTCAGGCGGATTCAGACCGGGCATTCGAACAGTTTATTGGTCTGGTATCACTGATACGCGAAACGGGTGTTGTGGTAAAAATTTTTGCAGGTAACAGCCAAACACCTGATGACGTATTTCCCAACAATGTGTTTGCAACGATTCCGGGCAAGTTGATCGTGGGTCGTATGTTGCATCCCACCCGCCAAAAAGAGGCCGCCAGACAGGATATTCGTAACTACTTCACTTCCGGCGGCTATGAACTGGTTGATCTTTCCCAATTGAAATGCGTGGCCGAACTGACCGGGCCGCTGGTTCTGGACAGAGCCCGGCGCATTGGCTATTGCGGCATGTCGGGCCGGGTCGATGAACCCGGAGCAGTCGCCATGCACCGGGCTTTTGGTTTGCGCTGCACATTGCAGTTTGATTTGGCTGAAGGCGAGTATCACAGCAACGTTGTGCTTTCGGTTCTGGCCGGTCGGGCCTGTGTGGTGCACGAAGGTTCAATCAGGGAGGCTGGCCTGTCCAGGGTGCTGGCAGCTGTATACCACGGGCAGGTTCTGTACCTGGACCAGGCAGAAAAAGATGCTTTTGCCGGCAATTGCATCGCCCTGACCCACAACGATTTGTTCATGAGCCAAACGGCTGCTGATGCTTTGCGTCTTTCCAGCCGGCAAAAGCTTGAATCCTGGGGTTTCCGGATTCATTCAACACCGCTGGATGAAATCGAAAAAGCGGGTGGCAGTTTGCGCTGCATGGTGGCCGAAATCTTCTAAAGAAGCTCTGAATAATTCATCCATGAATTCTCAGAGCACGCCAAACAAAAAGCGTGGTTTTTGTTTGGCTTCATTTTCAATGATTTACAATCATTGAAAATGTTGGCACATCCATGTGCCAAGGAAACTCTGAATAATTCAGGGCTTCCCTGGATTTCACAATGCGGCTATCGGCAGTTGTCTATTGAGGTTCAGTCCTGATTCATCCACTTGACTTACAATGTCACAGCCAGCAATCAAGGGAATGCCCTGTGGGGCCGCAAGTCAATGAAAAAACT
This sequence comes from uncultured Wenzhouxiangellaceae bacterium, assembly GCA_964602895.1. Lineage (GTDB taxonomy): Bacteria > Pseudomonadota > Gammaproteobacteria > Xanthomonadales > SZUA-36 > JAWXBM01. The sequence goes on along the minus strand of CAZRTG010000028.1, from coordinate 17,707 downwards.
CATACTCACATTTTTGCTGCTTGTATGGATACCGTTCGGAGTTGCAGCCCAGTCGCTGGACGAAGCTGCGCGCCAGGCTGCGCGACAATACAATGCAAAAATATTGTCTGCTCATACCGAGCAACAGGGTAATAAAAAAGTTCACGTGATCAAGCTGATCACCAAGGATAACGTGGTTAAAACGGTTCGTGTAACCGTTCAAGAGTAGAAAAAAATCATGCGTGCTTTAATCGTGGAAGACGATCCTGATCTGTTGCATAGCCTGGCCAGGCTGTTACGCGATCAGGGTTTTGCGGTAGACACTGCCGCCGATGGTCAGGAGGGGCTTTATCTGGCCACTGAATTTCCCATCGACATAGCCATAATTGATTTGGGATTGCCGCAGATGTCCGGGCTTGAATTGATCCAGCGCTTGCGCGAAGCCGGGCGAAAGTTTCCTGTGTTGGTTCTTACCGCCAGATCTGACTGGCAAGACAAAGTAACCGGGCTGGAAACCGGTGCAGACGACTATCTCACCAAACCGTTCCATCAACCGGAGTTGTTGGCCCGTTTGAATGCTTTACTGCGTCGAGCCGCTGGACATGCACAGCCAACAGTCAAAATGGGACCGGTGCTGATGGATCTGACCTCGCAGCGGGTGTTCTTATATGACCAGGAATTGGAACTGACCAGCTATGAGTACAGGGTGTTGCAGTACCTGTTCATGCACCCGGGTGCGGTGGTTACCAAAACCGAGCTTTCCGAGCATCTGTACGAAGAAGATACCGAGCGCGACAGCAACGTGATTGAAGTGTTTGTTGGCAGGCTGCGGCGCAAGCTTGATCCGGATGGCACTTTGAATCCGATCGAAACCTTGCGCGGTCGTGGCTATCGTCTGGGCCTGTCTCAAACAGACGACAGTTAAGGCCTGTGCCGCGAGTGAAGCCCGGCAAACTGCCTTCAGATCCGCATTTGCCTCATGCACGGCGCCCGTTTTCTTTGCGTTTACGCATGGGACTGGCGGCAGCCGGAATTCTGGTACTGGCTTTGGGTTTGGTGGGCTTGGTATTGGCGGCTGCCAACAAACGCAGCGCAGAGGCGACCTTGCAGGATCGCATGCAGTCCTGGGCCCATGTGATTCTGGCCGCCGCAGAGCCCGATGCATCGGGGCACATCCAGGTCAGTGAAGAATTGGGTGATCCACGCCTGTCGCAACCGGGCTCCGGTATCTACGGACAGTTGCAAGGCAAAGACCAATACTGGATTTCGCCATCCACTCTGGGCGTTCAGTTGCCCAAACTCCCCTTGTTGCCAACCGGGCAAGCCCGGTTCGAAGTGCCGGTTACCGAACAGTCGGCTTATATTTATCAGCTGGGACTTTCCTGGCATTTGGACAATGGTGAAATCCTGCCTTTGACGGTCAGCGTTCTGGTGGCAGCAGAAGAAATTGTGCGCCAGACCACAGCCTTTCAGAAAGGGTTGTGGCGTGCCCTTGGTGCAGCGGGTTTGATTTTATTGCTGGCACAAACCTCACTGGTTTGGCTGGCATTCCGTCCCTTGCAAGGCGTTGCCAGAGATGTGGCTGCGGTGGAGTCAGGTAGCTCGGAGGCCTTGACCGGTCGCTATCCGGCTGAGTTGGACCCACTGGTCCGCAATCTGAACAAATTACTGGCGACTGAAAAGGCCAATCAGTTGCGCTACCGCAATGCGCTGGATTCATTGGCACACAGCCTGAAAACACCACTGGCTGTCATAAAATCCGGTCTCGAGGATGCCGATCCTGAATCCACAGCAGCGATGCGCCGTGCCACTGAGGAGATGAACCACCTGGTCAGCACACGATTGCAGCGTGCAGCGGGTTCAACGCGCAGGACCATGGCCCAGGCTGTAGATGTCACTACTCAGGTACAGCGGGTTTTGCGCAGCCTGGAAAAAGTGTATTCGCACAAAATGATAACGGCAACGGTCAATATTCCCGCGGGTCTGGCCTTTTACGGTGAACAGCGCGATCTGCTGGAAATACTTGGCAATCTGTTGGATAACGCCTTCAAATATGGCTGGAAAAAAGTCAGCGTTTCAGCCAAACCAATGGCAGAGGGGCAATTGCAATCGGGTTTGCAGCTCTGGGTTGAAGATGATGGACCGGGCATTGCCAAAGAACAGTGGCACAAGCTGTTGCAACGCGGCGCACGGGGTGATGAGCGGGTAGAGGGGCACGGCCTTGGCCTGGCAATTGTTCTTGAGCTGATGAGCGCTTATGGTGGCAGTATGGACACAGGAAAAAGCGAACTGGGTGGTGCACGAATCGAGTTGGAAATTCCACTTGTCTGAGGCACGCTGAATAAGGTAATTGATGAGTAACGGGATAGAACAACTTCTGGCCATCATGCAAACGCTCAGGGATCCGCAAAAGGGTTGCCCCTGGGATTTGCAGCAGAATTTCTCCACCATTGCGCCTTACACCATCGAAGAAGCTTACGAAGTGGCTGATGCCATTCTGCGAGGCGATCTGGATGATTTGAAAGATGAACTGGGAGATTTGTTGCTGCAAGTGGTTTTTCATGCACAAATGGCCCAGGAGCAGCAGGCTTTTGATTTCAATGATGTAGTGCAGGCCATCAGCGAAAAGATGGTTCGGCGTCACCCGCATGTATTCCGCCACAACGATGCTTCGGTTGCTGACATCGACTCCGTGCGCCAGAACTGGGAACAGATCAAGGAAGTTGAGCGAGCCGGTCAAGGTGCCGATGGTGTGCTTGACGGTATCCCGCGCGGTATGGCGGAATTGCAACGGGCTGCCAAATTGCAAAAACGAGCCGCATCAGTTGGTTTTGACTGGAATTCAGCCGATCAGGTCATGCTCAAATTGCATGAAGAAACCGCCGAGCTTGAACAGGCTATGCGATGCCAAAACAAGGAGCACATGCAGGAAGAGTTGGGTGACCTGATGTTTACCGTGGTCAATGTCGCACGAAAACTGAGTATCGATCCTGCACAGGCTCTGCGTTCAGCCAATGCAAAATTTGAGGGCCGGTTTCGGCAGGTTGAACAAATGGCGGGTGGAAAAGCAGGCCTGTGCGACATGGACATAGCCGCATTGGAACAGTTATGGCAAAGAGCCAAAACGGATGAAAGCAGACTGAAGTGATTGAACGAGAATTCCTGTCATGAATGACTGGTTGATGAGCCAGGGCGTCAGTACCCCGCAGGCAGGTCTTTGGGCAGGTCTGTTGCTCGGCTTGATATTGGCTGGGGTGCTTGTGTGGATTTTTTCCCGCCGCGCCAGCCTGGCTGAACGAGCCCGATTCGAGCCGGAAATTGCCGAATTGGAACGCAAACTGGACGAGGCGCGTATCAGCCTGGCAGAAACCAGCCAGCAGAATGCTACGCTGCAGGCCAGAAGTGAAGAACGTGAGCACAATTTTCAACAGCAGATTCAACAGCTGGAACAGGCCGAATTGCGTCTTTCAGAACATTTTGAAAGACTGGCCGGAAAGATCTTTGAAGATCGTTCGGAAAAATTTTCCGACCTCAATCGCAAGCAACTGGATACGCTGCTCTCACCCTTGAGTGAAAAATTGACCGAATTTCGCAATACCGTTACCGAAACACACCGGCAGGAAACCGCCCAGCATCAGGTACTGCAATCCAAACTGAAAGATCTGGAACAACTGAACGTGCGTTTGCACGAGGACGCAACCCACCTGACCCGGGCATTGACGACCAATGTCAAAGCGCAAGGCAGCTGGGGGGAGCAACAGCTGGAACGCTTGTTGGAGTTGGCGGGCTTACAGAAAGGCCGGGACTACTCCACGCAGTTCTCTGTTACCACCGACACCGGGCAGCGCGTTCAACCCGACCTGGTCGTGCATTTGCCGGAAGCCAAGTCGATTGTGCTTGACTCCAAAGTGTCGCTGGCTGCCTGGACCCGTTATCAATCGGCAGAAACAGATGAGCAACGTGATGCCGCCTTGAAAGAGCATATTGTTTCCATGCGGCAGCACATCAGGAATCTGGGTGAAAAGCGTTATGCTGAATTGCCCGGGCTCGATGCACTTGATTTTGTGCTGATGTTCGTGCCGATCGAGGCGGCTTTTATTGCCGCCTTACAAGCCGATCCGGATTTACCTCTGTTTGCGCTGCAGAATCGAATTGCCTTGATTTCGCCCACCAATTTCCTGGCAACCATGCGCACCGTTGCATCGGTTTGGGCGGTGCATAGACAAAATCGCAATGCCCATGAAATTGCCCGCCGCGCCGGTATGCTGTATGACAAGTTTTGTGGCTTTGTTGATAATTTACAAAAGCTTGGAGACCGCTTGCAGCAAGCGCAGCAAAGTTATGATGAGGCCTTTGGCCAGCTTTCAACAGGGGCGGGAAACCTGGTCAGGCAAACTGAGATGTTAAGAGAACTGGGTGCGCGTAATACCAAGCAGCTTGAAGCAGGCCTGGTTGATGTTGCGGCTTCCGCAAAGGCTGATGCCGACGCCGATGCCGACGCCAATGCCGATGCCGATGCCGATGCCGAAGTTTATGGGGTAGATGAAGAGATGGGCGATGTACCCGGCGGCCCTGACTGGCAGTCCGGCTTGAATTGATGGATATAAATTGACATAAATTTACAAGTCAGGGATAATGCGTCGCGTGGACCCGTCAGTCCTGCGCGCCAGTAATGGCGAGATTTGGCGAAAGTCCGGATAAAACGGTCTGTAAAGTGAATTAAAAAATTCGCGACAGGCAAATTAAGGAGTGATGGAGGATAGGTAACGCTCTAACAAAATGAGTGAGCCTTGATCCACAAACGGAGAATGAAATGAATATGAAATTTACCACCGCAGTTATACTTGGAGCGTTTTTGTTGCCAAGTCTGGCTATGGCCCAGATTGATACCCGGGCTACTTTCGCTGTAACCAAGAATTTCACTGATAACAACTACAGAGACGAAGCTGTTGTTTCCATCGACTGTAACACCGGTACCATCCTTGATCAGGATAAAACCCTGGGTGACAACGATGCAGTAGAATTTGTAGTTACTGCTTACAATGCAGTCGACACAATGAATTGCTCGATTGTTGAGAACACACCGACCCCGGGCTATGCAGTAAGTTATTCTGGCGACGGCGTTGATGGCAGCTGTACCTGGAAAAACATTCCCAATCCTTTCCACGGAACCTGTACGGTTACCAATACCCCGAAAGCGGTTGATATCAAAGTCACCAAAAAATGGTTCATTGAAGGTGATAACAACGACGTAAGCCTGGACTACTCTTTGTACCTGTCTTGTACCAGTGGCGAGATCGTGAGTAATAGCTATGTAAGCCGTGAAAATGATTCAGGTGTCGTTACGTTGCCGCCCGAGACATTCACATTCAAGGTGATTCCGGCATACGAGACCACCAAATGTAAAGTTGAAGAAACGGTCTATGACAGCGCTATCGAAGTGGACAATAGGTGCAGAAGCCTGGTTGTATCTGCCAACAAGGGCACTGCCTGCACCATCACCAACACGGTATTTTTTGAAGGCATACCCACGCTGAGCCAATACGGCATGGCGATCATGGCTCTGCTGATGCTGGGTGTTGGTTTTGTAGGCTTCCGTCGCTTTGTCTGATCACTGAAGACAAGCCACTTAGCTGGTAATATGAAAAACCCCGCGGCTGCATGGCACCGCGGGGTTTTTTTTTGCACAATAGAAAAATCTATGAACCATAAGCCAATAAACCTGTTAAAAACTTTCAGCCTTGGTCTGATGCTACTGGCATGCTGGATCTCGCCATCTGCGGTACAGGCCCAGATCAAAGGTCTGGGCCAGACTCTTCCGGATGCTGCTGAAGTGTTGGTTTACAAGAAATGGGTCGGCGCTACCGGTGACGAGGCTGCAGTGGAGATTCAGCTGATTTGCAAAGGGCTGAGAGAGTTTCACGCTCTGAACGTCAATCAGGATAAACCGGACGGTTGGCTGATTGCTGAAGTTCCCGAACAGGGTATCTATTGTTCGGTCTACGAAGCAGCCAGGGACAGCTTCATTCCGGATGAGCGTGATTGCAGGGATCTATTGGTACTGCCGGGAAATAGCGTGGAGTGCACACTGGTTAATACCAAACGGGTAAAACGCATAGAAATGTTGAACCGTTACGGCATTGTCATGATGATTGCGTTCATCCTGGGGGCTGGTTTGGCAGCGGTACATCGTCAGCTTCACTGACATGAATTGACAAATATTTACAGATGGTCTATAGTGCACCCATCACACACGGGCGCTTAACCAACAGATCGGCAGGATGCCGATCTGTTTTGGTTTCCGGCTCTTGAAATTCCTCATAAAGCTCAATTCACGACGTTCAAGCCGGCTTGTTTCCGAGAGTGATTCGGTCCAGGCCCGCCAGATCCACCTCGGTGCTGATCGACACATAACCACCTTTACGGTACAAATCTCTTGCCTGTTTGGCCTGATCAAAGCCGTGCTCCACCAGTAGCCAGCCTCCCGCTTGCAGCCTTACCATGGCGGAGGGAATGATCTCTTTGATGGCGCTCAAACCATCGTCCCCAGGGCTCAAAGCCAATGTTGGTTCAAACCGGCAATCGCCCTGGTGTATATGCGGGTCATTCTGGTCAACATAAGGTGGATTGCTGACGATGATTTGGTATTCACCTGAAAGAGGCTGCAACCATGAGCCAAGGTAAAATTGCACATTGCCCAAACCAAGATTGCGTGCATTTTCACGGGCAAGTTCTAACGCAGGTTGACTGAGTTCTGTGGCATGAATTTCACACTCAGGTCGTTCACTGGCGATCGCCAGGGCAATGGCGCCACTGCCGGTCCCGAGGTCAGCAATACGCCAACGGCTGCCCGGCGGGATTTTATCCAGAGCGAGTTCAACCAAACGCTCTGTTTCAGGCCTGGGAATGAGTACGTCCGGCGTAATCTTCAATTCCAGTGTCCAGAACGACTGTTTGCCTGTCAGGTAAGCGATGGGTTCCCCCTGTTGTCGCCGTTGCAACAGATTCATGAAGACGTTGCGGCGTTCCAGGGGTACTTCAAGTTCCGGATTGGCAAACAGAAAAGCACGACTGACTTGCAAAGCGTGTGAGAGCAAAATCTCGGATTCCAGGCGGGCCAGGGGATCGGGTGCCAACCTGTCCTGGGCACATCGTTGCAGCGTCCGGATGGTCATTTGGTTACGGTTTTTCGTTCATGTGAATGTGTGGCTGCCTTCTTCTCTGGCAGGATATGTGCCCAGGCGCTACGCCACCAATTCCCGCAATCATCCAAAACCAGATACAGCGAAGGAATCAGAAACAGGGTGATGACGGTTGCAAACAGGATGCCAAAGGCCAATGAAACAGCCATGGGGATCACCAGCCTGGCCTGCATACTGGTTTCAAGCACGATAGGAACCAGGCCAAAGAAAGTGGTTAATGAGGTCAGGAGGATGGCTCGAAAGCGCTTTCTGGTTGCATCGACTACCGCCTGTCTGAGTTCTATGCCTTGGGCGCGTTCGCGATTTACGAAATCAACCAGAATCAGACTGTCGTTAACGACCACACCTGCCAGGGCTATCAGGCCGAAGAAACTCAGCATGCTGACCTGAATGCCCAGTATCCAGTGCCCTACCAATGCGCCGATGGCGCCAAAGGGTATGACCGTCATGATGATCAAAGGCTGGGTATAGGATTTCAGCGGAATGGCCATTAATGCGTAAATCAGAAACAGGGCGAGTGCGGAGCCTTTCAGCAGATCGGCTTGAACCTCTTGCTGATTGCGTGTGGCACCACTGAGCCGATGACGTACGCCGGGAAATTGTGACAGGACTTCAGGCAGTTCGTTGTCGAGTATGTCCTGGGTGATTTTGCCTGGCTCAAATTTTTCCTTGTCCACCTCGGCAGATATACGAACTGCCCGCTCCCGGTCGAAACGCTGAATGCGGTTGGGTGTTTCTGCATATTCAATCTCCGCAACCGCATGAAACGGCACCCGGCCCCCATCGGGGGTACGGATCCGAACACTGTTTAAATAGCCTACCGAGTCACGCTCGTCTTCAGGGTAACGCACCATGACCCGGACCTCATCCTGGCCACGTTGTATGCGTTGGACTTCTTCGCCGTAAAAGCCCGCCCGAATCTGCCTGGCCAGGTCAGACAGGCTGAGCCCCAGCGATTCTGCTTCGGGTTTTATATTGAGCTTGATTTCCGGTGTACCCCGTTCGTGGCTGTTACGGATGTCATACAGGCCTTCATACTGACGTACACGACGTTCCAACTCAGCTGCGGCACGACCAACCTGCTCTATGTTGCTGCCAATCAGTTGTACCGAAAAATCCGGACCACCACCAGGGCCACCCGCGGCGCCTTCAAAGCCCAGGGTTTTGGCGCCGGCAATTTCTCCGGTTTGTTCACGCCAGCGACGCAATACGTCCGGACCGGAAATCAGCACATCCTCTTTAACCAGCTCGGTAATGATTTGCCCGCGCGTGTCGGACATGGCCCACGACAGGACGCTGGTCACCACACTGCCTGGTTCCAGACCATTTTCACGGCTGACCTGCCTGTCTACCTCCCATAAGGCATCTTGCGCCTGACGAATGGCGGCCTCTGTTTTGGCTGCCGCCGTCCCTTCGTTCATTTCAATTTCTACCTGGAGGAAGTCGGAGGTAATATCCGGGAAGAACACAAACTTCAATATGCCTCCTGCCAGCAAGCCTATGGACAGGATCAACATGGCAACAAAGGTCGCCAGCACCAGGACCGGGCGTTTCAGAGACTTTTCCAGCAACGGCACGTAGCGGGTGTCAACGAAATGGTGCAAGCCTTCGCTGAAGAAGCGCTGGAACCGCACAAAAGGATTTTGCGTGTCTTTACTGTAATGCTTGATCTTCATGTGCGAAAGATGCGCAGGCAAGATCAGTTTTGATTCGACCAAAGAGAACAGCAGGCAAAGTATGACCACCCAGCCAATAGCGGAGAAAAACTGACCCGCAGCACCCGAAACCAACAGTATCGGCACAAAAGCCGCGATGGTTGTCAGTACACCAAAAGTGGCAGGGATAGCGACCTGGTGAACACCTTCGACGATATTCTCTATTGAATGGCCCTTTTCTCGCATATTAGTGTACGCGCTTTCACCTATGACAATGGCGTCATCCACCACAATACCCAACACCAGAATGAAGCCAAAAAGACTCAGCATATTGATGCTCACATCCACCATCGGTAGAACGAAAAAAGCAGCTAAAAATGCCACCGGCAAGCCAAGCATGACCCAGAACGCCAGCTTCAGGCGCAGAAACAGGGCCAGAATAAGGAATACCAGTGCAGCGCCTACCAGCATGTTTTGGGTCATCAAATCCAGACGGTCTTTGAGGTAATAGCTCACATCCGCCCAGGCAGCCACCTGCACATCTGGCGGCAGAGTAGCCTGCTTGCGTTTGACCCAGTCCTGAACCGAGGCAGAAATATCCAGTTCACTCTGACTGCCCACGGACATGACCTGAATGGTAATGGCAGGTTGGCCGTTGTATTCAGAAAACCATTCGCCCTCAACAAAGCCATCATGGATGTTGGCTACATCCTTCAAGCGAACCCGCGTACCATCCGGATTGGTGCGGATGACGATATCTTCAAAATCCCTGGAAGTATAGGCCTGGCCTTTGGTACGAATCAGCACGTCACCTGAATCGGATCGGATACTGCCTGCAGACAGATCCAGCGAGCTGCGGCGAACCGCCTGGGCAACTTCGATCAGTGTCAGATCATAGGACTGCAGTTTGAATTCACTGACTTCGATACTGATTTCGTAAGGCCTGGAGCCGATGATCTCAGCGCGGGTGACTCCGGGCAGGCTGACGATTTCATTTCGAACCTGTTTGGAAAATTCTTTCAGTGTGCGCTCGCTGACGCCACCGTAGACGCTGACCAGTACGACATTGGTCTGGAAATCACTTCGCGCAATGATGGGCTTTTCGGTATTTTCCGGAAAAGTCGAAATCGCATCCACACGGTTTTTGACTTTGTCCATAACCTCGGTTACTTCGTATTGGACATTGACTTCTACCGATACGCTGCCCATGCCCCGGCTGGCAGTCGATATGATTTCTTCGATGCCCTCTACATCCTGGATGGCTTCTTCAATTTTGACGATCACCCCTTCTTCCACATCCTCCGGCGTTGCACCAAGGAAGGGCACATTGATGGTGATGATGTTGGTTTCTACCTTGGGCTGGATTTCCTTTTTGATGGTAAATACTGAAAACAGGCCGCCCGCGACCAGGATGAACATCAACAGGTTGGCGGCGACGGAATTATTCGCAAACCAGTTGATCAAAGCGTTGAAGGGGCTGTTGCGCTCCGGAGTCATGGTGTGGACTCCGTCGTGGAAAGTTCATCCGCCAGGGTATTCAAGCCGGAGGTTGAATGTTCGCCGGCAAAAACCAGTTTGGTGCCAGGTATGGGTGCCTCAATGGCGGTGAGTATCACATGCTCACCATTTTTCAGACCTCCGCTCACATAAATGATGTCCGGTTCAGCGCGGATGATTTCCACCTCACGGATTTCGAGTTCCTTTTCGGAGTTGGCGACCAGTACCGTATTGCCTTCGTGCAAAGCGACTCTGGGCAGGCTTACGACATGCTCCATCCAAATACCTTCGATAGCTGCATGTACAAAGGTGCCGATGCGTAATTCAGGTTGCTGGCTTTGACCCAAAACCGAATAGGGATCAACCAGTTGTGCCACCGCATAAATTACCCGACTGCTTTGATCGATAACGCCCTCGGTACGTACGATTTCAGCCTGCCACTGGCCACTGAGACCGGACCCTTCAGCACTGAGTTTCACCGCTGTGCCGGTTCCGTTGCCGGTACCCGTTGCGGTGGGAAGATTCAGGAACTGCAAATCGGCAACAGCAAGTGGCAGGCGGATCTCGGCAATATCAATGGCAAAAGTGATGCCCAGGCTGGTTCCGGGTGAAACGTACTGACCAATATCAACCTGCTTGTTGCGCACCAAACCATCATAAGGTGCTTTGATGGAAGTGCGATCCAGATTGCGTTGGGCCTTCTGTAAGTCAGCCTCTGCCGATTTGACGCCTGCCAGTGCTTCTGCCAATTGCGGTTTGCGCAATGTCAGATCGGATGGCTCACCTGTACGACCGAGATTGAGCCAGTCTTTCAGAGCCTGATCTGAACGGGCTTTCTGATCCGCGTACTGGGCTTGCCGGGAAGCCAGATTGGCTTGCGCACCTTTGAGTGCGGCATCGTAATCGCTGGGATCAATGCGCAACAGTACCTCACCCTTTTTGAAAAAACCGCCCGCAACAAAGTTTTTCGAGACGCTGACCACCTTGCCAGACACCTCGGCAACGAGATTGGTTTCAGTACGGGGTTTTACACTGCCCTGTGATTCGACTACCAGATTGAGTGATTCCACGCTGACCGGCATGACCTCCACCAACAGGGCTTTGGCAACGGCTTCTTTTAATTCCGGTCGCTGAGCTTTGGAAATGGTCACCAGGGCAACGACGACTGCAACGGAAAGCAGGATGATTCCCATTGGCAGCGTGTAGCGCAAAAATTTCTTCATGCCTGAATTCTCCAAAACCCCATCACGGGTACACATTCTTCTTATAGAAGCCTTTCGGGCTTGCCCGATCGTAGCGAGAGAAAGCCCGACAGGTTCCTGGGCCGCGATTATCCCTGTTGAGCTGCATCACGTCATATGGCAAAAGGCATGTACAATAGAGCTTTTCAGCTCAAACTCTGGATTATGTACTCTCAACCCGGTGGCTGGGCTCACAATGGTGGACTGAAGTAATGGCAATAACGCTGAAATCAAAAGCGGAAATTGAAGAAATGCGTGTGGCAGGGCAGTTGGCTGCAGAGGTGCTGCGCATGATAGAGGAACACGTCAAGCCAGGCGTTACCACGGCTGAACTGGATGAAATTTGCCACCACTACATCACAGAAACCCAAAAGGCTATTCCGGCACCGCTGAATTACAAAGGCTTCCCCAAGTCCATTTGTACTTCGGTAAATCATGTCATTTGCCATGGAATTCCAGGTGACAAGATGTTGAAAGACGGCGATATCATCAATATCGATGTGACGGTCATCAAAAATGGCTGGCATGGCGATACCAGCAAAATGTTCCAGGTGGGTAACCCGACCATCAAAGGGCAACGGGTCAGTGATATAGCGCATCAGTGCATGGTAACGGGCATAAAGATGGTACGACCGGGTATACGCCTGGGCGATATTGGCCATGCAATTCAACAAGTGGCTGAATCACAGGGTTTGTCAGTAGTACGTGAGTATTGTGGTCATGGCATAGGCCGGGTTTTTCATGAGGACCCACAGGTTCTGCATTATGGGCGTCCGGACACGGGTGAAAAACTGGTACCGGGCATGGTATTTACCATTGAACCGATGGTAAACCTGGGACGACGTGAAACCCGCTTGATGCCAGACGGTTGGACTGTAATCACAAAAGACCGCAGTCTGTCAGCGCAGTGGGAACACACCATTGCCGTGACCGAAGAGGGTTTTGATGTCCTGACAAAACTTCCCGACGATCCGATCTGAGCATGTACGAACGACTGTCCGCACCGCAGGCTTCCCATGGTTGCCTCGATCCAGACACCATGAGGGCCGTTGATCTGGCTTGCCGTTCGGTGATGCAGCCCGGTTTTGAATTACAGCCATTGCAGGACAGGGAACTTGCCGAACTCCGTGACCGGATCCGCCTGGCATTGAGTGGAGCGGATCAACGTCTTGCTGAAGGGTTTTGGGCCAAGGAAGATGTGGTGCAACTGGTGCGGGCTCGAGCCTGGGTGGTTGAACAGCTTCTGTTGTTGGCCTGGCATAAACTCATCCCCAATCTGGATACAATTTGCCTGGTCGCAGTGGGTGGATTCGGACGCGGTGAATTGCATCCCCATTCGGATGTTGACCTGCTCATTCTGCTCAGCGATGAACACGAGTACCGGGTGCCAAAAGAAGCACTGGAAACTTTTATCCAACTGCTCTGGGACGCCGGTTTTTACCTCGGTAACAGTGTTCGGACGGTGAGCCAATGTGTTGAAGAAGCACGCAAGGATGTCAGCACCGCAACCACCCTGATGGAATCGCGCTTGCTGGATGGTCCGGCCGAATTATTCCAGAGCCTGCAACTGGAACTGGCACCTGCGCGTATGTGGCCGGCTGACCGCTTCTTCGAAGCCAAATTTGCCGAGCAGAAAGAGCGTCACACGCGTTACCACGATACGGCCTATAACCTGGAACCGAACATCAAGGAAGGGCCGGGAGGCATGCGCGATATCCAGATGATCGGCTGGGTTGCAAAACGGCATTTCGGTGCGCAAACACTGCACGGCCTGGTTGAGCATGGCTTTCTGACCGAAACCGAATATACCGATCTGGTCAATGATCAGCGCTTTTTGTGGCGCGTGAGATTCTGTCTGCACCTGCTTTCGGGTCGCTCGGAAGACCGCTTGTTGTTCGATTACCAACGCGAGGTTTCGGAAAAATTCGGCTACAGCGATGCAGAAAACAACCTTGCGGTAGAGCAATTCATGCAGCTCTATTACCGCACAGTCATGCAGTTGGAGCGCCTGAATGAGCGCCTGTTGCAACTGTTCCAGGAAGAGTTGCTGTTTTCCAAAGATGATACGGTTCAGGACCTGGACGGCGAATTCTGTGTCCGTCATGGTTATCTGGAAACCCGTGACGAAAACGTGTTCCTGCGCCGCCCCGCAGCCTTGATGGAAATGTTCATGCTATTGGCCAGGCATGAAGACCTGCGCGGTGTGTCAGCAGCGACCATTCGACTGGTCAGAGACAATCTTTATCTGGTGGATGATGAGTTTCGCAATGATCCGGAAGTGAGTGGACATTTCCTGGACCTGCTCAGGCAGCCAGAGGGTGTTTACACCCAACTGCAGCGCATGAATCGCTATGGTCTGCTGGCCGAATACATACCGGCTTTTGGCAACATCGTCGGCCGCATGCAGTACGACCTGTTTCATGTCTACACAGTCGATCAACACACGCTGTTTGTCGTACGCAATCTGCGTCGCTTTGCCTACGGCAAATACCGTGAAATTTTTCCGCACGTGCAATCGGTATTCAAACGCCTGGAACGCCCGGAACTGCTTTATCTGGCAGCCCTGTTTCACGACATCGCCAAAGGCCGGGGGGGAGATCATTCCGAGCTGGGTGCCGAAGATGCGCGTGAGTTCTGCCAGCGTCTGGGGTTGGAGCCAGCCGACACCGATTTGATCGCCTGGCTGGTGCAACGGCACCTGTTGATGTCTACAACGGCTCAACGAAAAGACCTGTCCGACCCGGACAACATCCAGGCTTTTGCCGCCGTGGTTGGCAATATGCGCTACCTGGATAATCTGTACCTGCTGACCGTAGCCGACATCGCCGCCACCAATCCGAAATTGTGGAATGCCTGGAAAAACGGTTTGTTGTGGGATCTGTATCTGCAGGCAGGCGCTGCCTTGCGACGGGGTTTGGAAAATCCGTTGGAAAGTGCAGTTGCCATTCGTGAAACCCGCTCTGGAGCCCTCAGTCGCCTGCTGCGCAAGAACCGATCGGCCGCTGCTGTACGCAAGCTTTGGCGACAATTACCCGAACAGGCATTCCTGCGTCTGACCGTAGACCAGTTGGAGTGGTGTACCGAGGTTGTTATTCTGAATGAAAACAAAAACAAGCAAATTGCAGTACGTGCAGTGCAGCCGCATGGCGTTTCGGAATTGTTGGTTTGCGTTGCCGATTACGATGGCCTGTTTGCTTCCATCACCAACGTGCTGGATGAAATGGGATTCAATGTCATGGCGGCACGCATCCTGACCACCAAAGACGGTCGCAGCTTTGATCTGTTTCAATTGATGGATCAGCACGGTCATGCACTGGTGGATGTCGATGCGGCCGAACTGGTGGCCCGTCTGGAGGTCGCCACCGACCCGGGCAAAAAGCATTCACCGGTATTCAGGCCCATGCCACGCCGACTCAGGCATTTTATTTCAGATCCGCAGGTGGAGTTTGAAGAGTTTGCCGGCAACAAGGCCACGGTGATGGAGTTGCAATGTCATGACCGGCCTGGTCTGCTGTCACGTCTGGCAGCAGCCATGGTAGAGCAGAAAGTGCAGGTTCATGACGCGCGAATTGCGACTTTTGGTGAGCGGGTCGAAGATACTTTTTTGCTCAGTAATGCAAAGCGCCAGGCACTCAGCAAAGAGCAGCAAACAGCGTTGGCTGCAGCGGTTAAACATCATTTGGAGAAAGGCTGATGGATAAGGCAGATGGGCATGAGGTGGAGCACATGCGGAATTTGATTGAACAGGGTTGGGAAGATCGTGCTGCCTTGTCACCACAAAATGCACCCGCTGAGTTACGGGCGGCCGTAGAAGAGAGCCTGGACGCACTGGAGACAGGCACGCTCCGGGTGGCTCAACCGACTGGAGACGCCGGCAAATGGCAGGTCAATGAGTGGCTGAAGAAAGCCGTATTACTGTCGTTCCGTTTGCATCGCAATGAAGTAGTCGAAGGCGGTTTTACCCGCTTTTTTGACAAGGTTCCATTGCGTTGGAGCGGTGAACTGGGTGAAGACATCAGTCAGTGCGGCGCGCGTATCGTACCGCCTGCTACCGTACGACGCGGCGCATTTATTGGTCATGATGCGGTGCTGATGCCCTGTTACGTCAATATTGGTGCCCGGGTGGGTGCCGGAACCATGGTGGATACCTGGGCCACCGTGGGCTCCTGTGCGCAGATTGGTGAGCGCGTGCATTTGTCAGGTGGGGTAGGTATTGGCGGCGTGCTGGAACCGCTACAGGCTGCACCCACCATCATTGAAGACGATTGCTTTATCGGTGCCAGGTCAGAAGTGGTAGAAGGCGTCATTGTTGAGCGGGGCAGCGTGATTTCCATGGGCGTCTTCCTGGGGCAAAGCACCAAGATTTACGATCGCTCTACCGGCGAAATTCATCGTGGGCGAGTGCCAGCGGGCTCTGTTGTCGTACCCGGTTCATTACCGGCCTCTGATGGCAGCCATTCGCTGTCTTGTGCGGTCATCGTGAAACGTGTGGATGAGGCTACCCGCGCACGTACCAGTGTGAACGAGATTTTACGTGATGCGGGTTAAGCACGCCGATTTGCTGCTGGTCTTTGGCCTGAAAAATTGCGACAGCTGCAGCAAGGCGCAAGCCTGGCTGAAAGAGCATGCCATTGACTATGAGTTCAGGGACATACGCACCGAAGGGGTGGATAAAGAGCAGTTGAAGCGCTGGATGGGATCGCCGCTTGCAGTCATGCTGATCAATCGCAGATCAACTACCTGGAGAAATCTGACAGGCGCTGAAAAAGAGCTGTCCGAGAGCAATCCGGCTGAAATTCTGCATAAACACCCCACCCTGATCAAGCGTCCGGTGGTAGAGCGAGGAGGGCGTTTGTTGCAGGTCGGGTTTTCCGCCAACCAGTTTCGCGAGCGTCTTTTGTCATGAGTGACGTGGATCTGTCAAAGGTGGCCGATCTGGCCTGCCAGTTGGTGCGTTTGCCCTCCATCACTCCGGATGACCGGGGTTGTCAAAAGCTGATCGCCGAGCGCCTGTTACCGCTGGGTTTTGAAGTTCGTTGGTTTTTGTGCGGCGATGTCAGCAATGTACTGTTCACTTATGGGCAGGGCAGCCCTTCTTTGTGGTTCCTGGGACATACCGATGTGGTTCCGCCAGGGCCTGAAGAGTTATGGACTCATCCGCCGTTTGAGCCCGTGGTCAAAGACGGCGTACTTTACGGCCGTGGTATCGCGGATATGAAAGGTGCAGTGGCGGCCATGGTGTTGGCTCTGGAAACCTTCGTGCAGCAAAGTCAGGGACAGATCCTGGGGCAATTGGGCCTGTTACTGACCAGCGATGAGGAAGGTGATGCCATCGACGGCATTGTTCGGGTGGCTGAAGATCTGGCCGCCACCCAATCAGCGCCCGATTATTGTCTGGTGGGTGAGCCTTCGAGTTTGGAACAATTGGGTGACAGCGTTCGCATAGGGCGGCGTGGTTCTCTGCATGCGCATTTGAGAGTCATCGGGGTACAGGGCCATACGGCCTTCCCGCAGCTGCTGGATAACCCGGTTCATGGCCTGGCGGGTTTTTTGAATGAGTTGGTCAATACGCAGTGGGATGAAGGCAACGAGACATTCCCACCGACCAGTTGTCAGGTATCGCTGATCAAGGCAGGGCAGGGGGCACGAAATGTCACACCTGCTGATGCGGTTTTGCAGTTCAACCTGCGCAATTGCCCGATCTCGCCAGCTGCCGAATTGCACCAGCGAATAGATGCGATGATTCGCAGCAATGGAATCCGCAATTACCAGTTGGACTGGGAAATCGGTGGTGAGCCCTTCTATTCCAGGCCCGGGCGATTGCGTGAAGCGACCGTAGCGGCCTGCAGGGAAATACTCGGCGTCGAGCCCGACCTGAATACCGGGGGTGGAACCTCTGATGGCCGGTACATCGCGCCTCTGGGCACCGAAGTAATTGAATTGGGTCTGCTCAACAGCAGCATTCACAAGGTCGATGAAAGCACTCCATTGGCGGACCTCGACCGCTTGTTTGCGGCCTACTACGACATCCTGCGACAAATCACCTTGTAGGAGGCAGCCACGCTGCCGACCAATACTTTGAATCGCGACCATGGGTCGCTCCCACAGCATGGCTCGCATTCTGTAGGAGGCA
>CAZRTG010000027.1:7181-29352 GCA_964602895.1 uncultured Wenzhouxiangellaceae bacterium | reverse complement strand
GCCGTACTGGTCTTCTGCCTTGCACTTGGGGCAGGTGCCGCGGATAAAACGGTCTGGCAAAAACATGCCTTCCTGTTCGTCGTACAATTGTTTGATATAACGTTTTTCAATGTGGCCTGCAGCTTCCAGTTTCAAATAAATCTCCTCCACCAGCTCGCGGTTGTATTCGCTGTGGGTGGACGAGTAGTTGTCAAAACTGATTCCAAAGTCGCGGAAATCCTGTTTGTGTTCCGCGTTCATCCGGTCGATCAGTTCTTCAGGGCTTATGCCTTCAGCCCGTGCACGCAGCATCACCGGTGTGCCGTGGGCATCATCAGCCCAGGCAAAATAGCATTCATGCCCTTGTGCGCGCTGGAAACGCGCCCAGATATCCGTTTGTACGTATTCCAGCATATGCCCCAGATGGATGGCTCCATTGGCATAAGGCAGGGCGCTGGTTACCAGAATTTGTCGTTTTTTCGCTGTCATGGAAGTTTATTTCTGTGCTTGATAAGGAATTATGTCATGCCCCATACATTAACTACACTTCCCGCATTGAACGAGTACTGCCACAGACGCCGTTAACCGCTACAATGCGGGTCCCGTAACCCAAGAGATTTATAAGGACCGATGTCGATGTTAAATGAAGATCTGGTCAAGTCCATTTTGGCCACCGTGCAAGACCCACTGGCAGGTAAAGACATAGTCAGCCTCGGCTGGCTGCGAGGTATAGCCGTTGTTGATGACAGCGTTGCGGTTGACTTGCGAGCGCCCTATCCAATCAAAGGCCGCCTCGGCGAACTGCAAGAACGGGTTCGATCGGCTCTGGTAGCACATGATTCGATCAAGGCTGCCACGGTCAATCTGGATTGGCGGGTATTGGTTCACAAAGTACAGGGTGAACTGAAACCCATGCCAGAGATACGCAATATCATCGCGGTTGCTTCGGGTAAAGGTGGTGTGGGTAAATCGGCGACTTCAATCAATCTGGCGCTGGCCTTGCAGGCTGATGGTGCGCGGGTGGGTGTGCTGGATGCCGATATCTACGGTCCCAGCGTACCGCGTATGTTGGGAATTAAAGGCCGGCCGGAAACCGATGGCAAGCGTATTTTTCCAAAAAGGGCACATGGTCTGCTGGTAATGTCCATCGGCTTTTTGGTGGACGACGACACCCCCATGATCTGGCGTGGCCCCATGGTTACTTCTGCCTTGCAACAATTGTTGGGCGAAACCAACTGGGAGGGACTGGATTATCTGATCGTCGACTTGCCGCCCGGCACGGGTGATATTCAACTTACGTTGGCCCAAAAGGTACCGGTCAGCGCCTGCGTGGTGGTCACCACTCCGCAAGACATTGCCCTGCTGGATGCGCGCAAAGCGGTACAGATGTTTCGCAAGGTCAACATGAAGGTGTTGGGTGTCGTGGAAAACATGAGTACCCACATCTGTAGTCAATGTGGTCACGAAGAAGCCATTTTCGGCAGCGGTGGTGGTGCCAGCATGGCAGCTGACTTCAACCTGCCATTACTGGGTCAGTTACCACTGGCAACGCGCATCCGGTCAGATTTGGATGCAGGCAATCCGACCGTGGTTGCAGCCCCCGATTCGGAAATAACCGCCAGCTATATGGAATGTTCACGGCGTGTGGCAATTGGCTTGTCGCAAGAACCCCGTTCGCTGGAATTGAGCTTGCCCACTATCCAGGTTCAGAACCGCTAACTTCCTGTGCAAGATCTGATAACGAAACATTTCCAAATACTACGGTGTAATGCATGAGTATAAAGCCTGATCATTGGATACGCCGTATGGCTGAATCGCACAAAATGATAGAGCCCTTTGAGCCAGGCCAGGTGCGGAGGGATGCTGATGGCAACAGCCTGATTTCCTACGGCACATCCAGCTACGGTTACGATGTGCGCTGCGCCCGCGAATTCAAAATTTTTACCAATATCAACTCTGCGGTTGTCGATCCGAAGAATTTCGATGCCAAAAGCTTTGTGGATTTCACCGCAGATTTCTGCATTATTCCACCCAATTCATTTGCGCTGGCGCACACGGTGGAATATTTCCGCATTCCACGCAATGTGCTCACCATCTGCCTGGGTAAATCAACCTATGCCCGCTGCGGCATCATCGTAAACGTCACCCCCCTGGAGCCGGAATGGGAGGGGCATGTGACGCTGGAGTTTTCCAATACCACACCGCTGCCGGCCAAGATTTATGCCAATGAGGGTGTGGCCCAGTTTCTGTTTTTTGAATCCGACGAACCTTGTGAAATGTCTTACGCGGACCGGCAAGGCAAATATCAGGGCCAGAGGGGCGTGACATTACCGCGTGCCTGAACCGTATTAAAACCCGTTACTAATCCGTGGGTGGTTGCTGGATCAGGGTCGCATAGGTTTCAAATTTCTGCCCATTGCGATTTACTTCGAGCTCGACTTGTGTTCCCGGTTTCAGGCTGGCGATTTTCAGTTCAAAAGCAAGTGCGTCGAGTCCGGACTCGCCATTGATGCTGATGATGTCGTCGCCCTGCCGGATACCGGCCTGCCAGGCCGGCCCACCGCGAATTACTTTTCGTACTGCCAATCCAGCCAGCGGCGATCGGCCGCTTGCTGAGTTGTTTGCCAGTACATCGCCCACCCAGGCACCCAGCCAACCGCGCCTGACAGAGCCATATTCGATGATCTGCTTCATCACTTCCTGCGCCGTGGCCATGGGGATAGCGAAGCCAATGTTCTGGGCTCCGGTTGAGCCACCCAGATGACGGGTATTGATGCCGATCAGGTCGCCACGTGCATTGATCAAAGCACCGCCACTGTTGCCCGCATTGATTGCTGCATCGGTTTGAATGAAGCCTTCAAAAGCAAAGGTATCCAGTGTGTTGCGTTCGGTGGCACTGACAATGCCCATGGTAACGGTATGGCTCAAGCCCAAGGCATTGCCAATGGCAAGTACCACGTCACCCACCCGCACTTTCACATTGTCTTTGATGGGAATGATGGGCAGCCCGTTCAGATTGGTCTTGAGTACGGCAAGATCGGTTTGTGGGTCTGAACCCACTATCTGGGCTGGTGCAATACGACCGTCCCACAGGCCTATCTGGATATTCTGTGCGCCGCTGATGACGTGGTGGTTGGTCAGGATATAACCGTCTTCACTGACCAGCACACCAGAGCCCATATCCCGTCGCATCCGGTAAAGTACCCGATTGCCCAGCAATTCCTGGGTCTCGGCATCAACCGGTTGTGGGTCCAGTGAGGTGGTATAGATACTCACCACCGCCGGAGCGGCCAGGTCTACGGCGTCAGCATAGGAAAACGGCCCATTAGACAGTGTATTGGCGTCAGTTTCTGTCGCAGGCGTTGCCGTTGGCGCGGTCTCTTTGGGTTGGACATATTGTGGCCAGAAATACAACACAACAAAGGCGACGGCCAAACCGGCCACCAGGGCTTTGAGCAGGAAAGCGACCATTTGTGTAATTTTTTTCATGAGTTTGCCCGAATAGGGGTCGTAGACAAGCGCTTGAAATGACAAATAAGGGTGCCAAGTTCGCATTCTATCCGCAAATGCGTTGTTTAACATGGCGCCTTTCGGATAAAATACCGGTTTTGGATGGCCGGAAATTCAACAGGATTGGTAATAGTGCTACACGATCTGCTGTAATAGCCTGTCATATACGATAAACCCCCCGCAGGGAAACCCTCCAGCTGGAGAAATATACTGATGCCAACTGATGGCGTGAACAAAGGGCGGCGCCGGCTTCTGATCGCCACGACTTCGGTCGTAGGTGCTACAGGAACTGGAATTGCAGCTATACCTTTCCTCGAGTCCTGGTTACCCAGTGCCAAAGCGCAAGCCATAGGTGCGCCGGTCCAGGTCAATATTGAAGGTTTGGAACCGGGCCAGTTGCTTAAAGTGCAATGGCGTGGCCAGACCATCGGCGTATTGCGCCGCAGCAAGCAGATTTTAAGCCTGTTGCCTGAGCTCGATTCGCGTTTGCGTGATCCCGAATCGTTAGAGTCCGATCAGCCCCCGTATGCACAAAACGAAGGCAGGGCGTTGAACGAAGAATATTTGGTGGTCAATATGCATTGCACCCATTTGGGTTGCGTGCCACAGGTGGTACCTACGGTAGGACCGGAACCCTTTGACGATGACTGGAAAGGTGGCTTTTTCTGTCCTTGTCACAAG
This sequence comes from uncultured Wenzhouxiangellaceae bacterium, assembly GCA_964602895.1. Taxonomy (GTDB): domain Bacteria; phylum Pseudomonadota; class Gammaproteobacteria; order Xanthomonadales; family SZUA-36; genus JAWXBM01. The sequence goes on along the minus strand of CAZRTG010000027.1, from coordinate 25,182 downwards.
TCCAAATTCGATATGGCGGGACGGGTTTATAAAGGTGTGCCGGCGCCGACGAATTTGCGCATTCCGCCCTATAGCTATATCGATAGCAAGACTTTGATGATTGGCGTAAGCCCTGAGGGAGTGGCGTAATGGCCAAGTCTGCAAGCACATTATCCAAAAAAGCTGGAGAATTCATGGGCTGGATAGATGAGCGTTTGCCCGTAACCCAGTTCTACAATGATCACCTGGCCAAGTATTACGCTCCGAAAAATTTCAATTTCTGGTATTACATGGGCTCGTTGGCCCTGTTGATGCTGGTGATGCAAATTCTGACGGGTATTTTCCTCACCATGAACTACAAACCATCGGCGGCTGAAGCATTTGCCTCGGTGGAATACATCATGCGTGATGTCAACTGGGGCTGGTTGATTCGCTACATGCACTCCACCGGTGCCTCTTTCTTCTTCATTGTCATTTATCTGCACATGTTTCGCGCCCTGCTTTATGGTTCTTACCGCAAGCCGCGCGAGTTGTTGTGGATTTTCGGCATGATCATTTACCTGGCGCTGATGGCAGAAGCCTTCATGGGTTATGTGCTGCCGTGGGGTCAGATGTCCTACTGGGGTGCACAGGTGATTATCAACCTGTTTGGCGCCATACCCGGGATCGGTGAGCCATTGACCGAGTGGATCAGGGGTGATTACTTTCTCTCCGATATCACCCTGAATCGTTTTTTTGCCCTGCACGTCGTGGCGATCCCGATGGCACTGTTGGTGCTGGTGGTACTGCATTTGGCGGCCTTGCATCAAACCGGCTCCAATAATCCGGACGGTATCGAAATCAAAAAGGTCAAGGGTGACGACGGCATTCCATTGGATGGCATTCCATTCCATCCTTATTACACGGTGAAAGATATCTTCGGTGTAGCCATGTTCCTGCTGGCTTTTGCGTTCGTTCTGTTTTTCTGGCCGGAAGCAGGCGGTTTGTTCCTGGAGCACGATAATTTCGTACCCGCTGATTCGATGGTGACTCCGGAACACATCAAGCCCGTGTGGTACTTCACGCCTTACTACGCCATCCTCAAAGCCGTTCCGGACAAACTGATGGGTGTTATGCTCATGGGCGCCTCCGTGGTCATACTGTTTTTCTTGCCGTGGCTGGATCGTGCGCCGGTGAAATCCATCCGCTATCGCGGCAAGCAGTACAAGATCATGCTGGCTCTGTTCGTGATCGCTTTCTTGCGGCTGGGCATGTTGGGTATGGCAGAAGGTACACCTGCGCAAACCCTAGAAATGCGTATCTGGACTTTCGTATATTTTGCCTATTTCATTTTGCTGTTCTTCCTTAGTCCCAAGGAACGAACCAAGCCGGTACCGGAACGGGTGACTCACTGATGAATAAGTATGCTCTGATTCTGATCCTTGGGATGTTGACTTCAGGTACTGTCATGGCCGCTGGCGGTGGTGCTCATCTTGAGTCCTCTGAGGTCAATGTGCGTGACCTGGCAGCGGTACAAAGCGGTGCCAAGTGGTTTGTTAACTACTGCATGTCCTGTCACAGCGCACAATACATGCGCTACAACCGTCTGTCGGCAGACCTGAACCTGAGCGAAGAACAGGTTATGAACAACCTGGTTTTCTCGGATGCAAAATTCGGTGAGACCATGGATATCGCCATGCGTCCGGATGATGCGGTCAAGTGGTTTGGCAAAGTACCACCCGATTTATCCGTGATCGCACGATCGCGTGGCAATGACTGGTTGTTTTCTTATCTGAAGACCTTTTATCAGGATGAGAGCGGCGGCTGGAATAATTTGATGCTGCCCAATGCATCCATGCCACACGTCCTGTGGGAATTGCAGGGAATACAGAAGCCGGTCTATGTCACTCATGGCGACACCGAAGTGATTGATCACCTGGTACTGGCCAGCGAAGGCTTACAAACTCCGGAAGAATACGATACCACTGTTCGTGAACTGGTTACGTTTCTGGATTACCTGGGTGAACCGGCCAAACTGAAAAGAAAGTCCACCGGAGTTTGGGTGATGTTGTTTTTAGCTGTTTTTGCCTTTCTAGCCTACTTGCTTAAAGCCGAATATTGGCGCGATATTCATTGATTCCAAGCCGCCATCAGGCGGCTTGATCTTATTTACCAACCGGATTAACAGGGAGAATACAGTGGCAGTTTCAGCGCGAGGACGTTCCACTATGGCGCTTTATTCATCTGAATCGGATCTCGATTCCCATCGGGTCCGGTTTGTTTTGGCTGAAAAAGGCATCAATGTAGAAATTGTCAATGTTTCTGAAGACGCTTCTGCGGCTGAAGACCTGGCAGAGCTCAATCCATACAACCAGGCGCCTACTCTGGTTGACCGCGACCTGGTACTTTACGATGCCACCGTCATCAACGATTATCTGGATGAACGTTATCCTCATCCACCTTTGATGCCGGTTGATCCCGTGTCACGCGCACAATTGCGTTTGGTGCATTTTCGTATTCTGCGTGACTGGTATGCGTTGGCTCGCGAAGTTGAAGCCACCAGCGGTAAAAAAGGTGAAAAATCCCGTAAACAATTGCGTGAAAGCATCATCGGTGGAAATGAGCTGTTCAAAATGGCCGACTATGTGCTCAGCGCGGAACTGACTCTGATTGACTGTACACTGGGTCCGTTGTTATGGCGTTTACCCTATTACGGTATCAAGCTGGGCAAGCCCGCTGCATCGGTAGAAGCTTATGCACACCGTCTGTTTTCGCGTATATCGTTCAAGGCCAGTCTGACCCAGGCGGAGCGCGATCTGCTGTTGAACCTTCCCTGAGCAGCGTCTTCGTACCATGAATGAAGACATGTCATCCAATCGGCCGTATTTGTTGCGTGCGCTGTTTGAATGGATCAGTGATAACAAAATGACACCGCATATCCTGGTGGACGCTTCTGCCACCGGGGTAGAAGTGCCTGAACAGGCTGTACAGAAAGGCAAAGTGATTTTGAATATCGATCATGCAGCCGTCAAGGATCTGTCCATGGCCAATGACTGGGTGACTTTCAGCGCCCGTTTTTCCGGTCGGCGGCATGAAGTACACGTTCCGGTTGAAGCAGTATTGGCAATTTATGCCAAGGAAAATGGTCAGGGCATGATGTTTTCACAGGAAGAAAACGACCATCCGCCTGATGCATCACCGGATTCGGATAACAACGGCCCAAAACGCTCTCACCTGAAGCTGGTTAAATAGTTGCGCAGCATCAGTATTGTTCGATCAGATCCCCTTTTTCGGTAGTGATCAAAACGGTGGTTAACCTGCCCGGCGACACACGAATCATTCCACCGCGGTGTAGCACGCCCTGATAGGCGAATTCAAAGCGATAGACCAACGCAAACAGACGCTGCTCTCCAGCAGGTCCTGCAGCAGGCCGATAACTCACCCTTTCGAACACCACCGTATCGTCCATCAATACCAGACCGTGTTCACGGCATGCCTTGCCAGCCGCTGACCTGGCCCGTTCCCTGCCATGCACCAGCTGCCACCAGGACATGGCGACAATGCCGGCCAGAATCAGCAGGATCAGCCCTGTCACGAGCTTGCTTCCGGCTGCCTGCGAAGCAATACCAGCACAGCACCGCTGCCGCCATCACCAGCAGCACAAGGCTTCAGTGCCAGCACCGCGGGCTGTTGCCATAGCAGTTTCCAACTCATCAATTTCAGAACCGGAGGGCCATCGGAACGTAATCCTTTGCCATGCACCACTCGCACGCACTCAAGTCGCCGGTGAATCGCATCGGCCAGAAATCGATCCAATGCCTTCGCTGCAGTTTTCTCATTCATTCCATGCAGGTCAAATGAATCCGCAACCGGACAGTGTTTGCTACCCATTTGTCGCAACAGTTTGCGCGGCAAACCATTCCGGAGCAATGGCAATGCCTGGATACTGGCATCAACCACTGTTCTGGAGAGTGCAGCATCATCCGTTGTTTGGCTTGCGGCTGCATGCTCAGCCGATGGGCGCTGTCTGCTGTTTGGCTGGACAAAGGCTTTTGATTTGTCCCGGTGACGTTGGTCCTGCTTGATCGGGAGTACATTGCTCATAGCGGCACGGAAATTTTCAGTATCAGATTTATTGATTTTGCTCATATCATTCCCGCTTTTGCGTTAAGGCCGTACAATAAGCCTTCCCCGGCCCAGAAACCCAGCCATTTGTTATGGTGTCCGACATCAAATCCGACATCAGTTCAACCATCAGACCAATCAACAGACCAATCTTTAGAAGCGAACCATGATATGCATTTTTTAATCAGTAATGACGATGGGATTGATGCCCGCGGAATTCAAGTACTCGCAAGATGGATGAAGCGCCTGGGTAATGTGACTGTGGTGGCACCCAGTCAGAACCGCAGCGGCGCCAGTAACTCATTGACGCTGGATGCACCCATTCGCATCCAGGAGATTGGGGAACGGAGTTTTCGGGTGACTGGCACACCCAGTGATTGTGTGCATATTGCACTGACCGGATTGCTCGACAGAGACCCGGATATCGTAGTCTCCGGGATCAACGCCGGTGCAAATCTTGGCGACGATGTGATTTATTCCGGAACCGTGGCCGCAGCCATGGAAGGGCGTTTCCTGGGCTTGCCTGCCATCGCGGTATCGTTGGTTTTCGACGAAAAGCCAAATTTCTATGATACTGCGGCACAGGCCGTCAGTTTGGTTGTACAGCGCTTGCTGAGTGACCCATTGCCAGCCGACACCATATTGAACATCAATGTACCGGATCTGCCCTGGAGCAAAATTCAGGGATTCGAAGTGACTCGCCTGGGGCACCGGCATCGTGGTGATCCTGCGGTTAAACAGGTGGATCCGCGCGGGGTGCCCATGTACTGGATAGGCCCTGCCGGGGCAGAGCAGGACGCAGGGCCGGGCACAGATTTCAATGCCATCAGGCGAGGCTATGTCTCCATCACACCCATTCATGTAGATCTCACACGCTACCAGGCGCTTGAACAGGTGGGTGGATGGGTGGCCGAAATTGACTGGTCAAATCCTGACGGCATCAACAAATGAGCCGATTGTCAAAGATAAAGTCTGCCCTGGCAGGCATGGGTATGACCTCCCAGGCGACTCGTGACCGCCTGGTCAAGCGCTTGCGCGACGCAGGTATCCGCGACGACAGGGTGTTGCAGGCCCTGTCTGCCATTCCGCGGCATGAATTTGTTGACGAAGCCTTGTCGAGCCGGGCTTATGAAGATACGGCTCTGCCTATAGGACAAAGTCAGACCATTTCCCAGCCCTGGGTTGTGGCACAAATGACCGAGGTGTTGCTGGACGGTGGCCAGCCCGAAAAGATTCTCGAAATCGGTACGGGTTCAGGTTACCAGGCTGCTGTACTGGCCTGTCTGGTGCCCCAGGTGTTTACCCTGGAACGGATTGAAGAACTGATGAAAACAGCCAAGCGCCGCTTTCATCACCTGCGCCTGCACAATATCTACACCCGGCATGGAGACGGACATGAGGGCTGGCCCAGCCAGGCGCCATTTGATGGCATCATCGTCACAGCCGGTGCCACTGCAGTGCCTGAGAATCTGCTGGAGCAGTTGAAAGTGGGTGGCTTGCTGGTCATACCGGTAGAACGAAACGGGGTGCAAAGGCTTTTGTCGATACGCCGGCTGGAACAAGGGTTTGAGGAGAATGATCTTGGTGCCGTCAGCTTTGTACCGCTGCTTGGCGGTTTGTCTTGAGCAAGAATCGGGTAATTAATGTAGCACCGGGTAAGCTGAGGGACTGTTGCGTATGAACACTGAGAAGCGGTCCGGGTTTCAACCCTGGCAGATAATGTATGACCGGGTGCTGGCCTGGTCCGGACATCCAAGGGCACCGGTCATTTTGACCGGCCTCAGCTTTGCCGAATCCAGTTTCTTTCCCATCCCGCCCGATGTCATGCTGGCGCCCATGTGCCTTGCCCGCCCGGCAAAAGCCTGGTGGTATGCGACTCTGTGCAGCTTGAGCTCTGTTTTGGGAGGTCTGTTTGGTTATGCGCTTGGACGTTGGGCTTTTGACAGCATAGAGCCCTGGCTGGTGAACTCTCACTACGCCGGCTTATTCAATGCCGCCGTGGAATCCTTTCATACCTGGGGCTTTGCGTACATTCTCCTGGCCGGGTTCACGCCCATTCCTTACAAGGTGTTCACGCTCAGTGCCGGAGTTGTGGGTATGCCTTTTCTGCCGTTTGTGGCAGGCTCTTTATTGGGCCGCTCGGGTCGGTTTTTCCTGGTAGCCGGGTTCATCCGGCTACTGGGTGACCAGGCCGCACATAAAATACGCTCGTGGGTAGACCTGGCCGGTTGGCTGGTCTTGGCCCTGGCACTGATCGGGTTTATTGTCTGGAAATGGATGTGAAGCCAAATTTGAACTTGAAACGGAATCTGTCACGCCAGTTGCTCCTTCTGCTACTGCCCCTGTTTTTGCTTGCCTGTGCAGGTCCACCCCCGGCGCCAGGTAGCTCAGGTAGTGCTTACCAGGGCACACCGGATGGATACTACCGCGTTAAAAAAGGTGACAGTCTGTATGCCATAGCGTTTCGATTTGGCCTGGATTGGCGGCAAATCGCCCAGTGGAACAATATTTCCTCGCCCTATGTGATTCATCCTGATCAACTTTTACAAGTTGGATCCACTGCGACTCAAGGCCGCAGTTCCAGCCAGGAAATTACCGGGAGTGGGGTACAAACCACCGCCGTGCCCGCAAAAGACTCTGCAACCCGCACCCTGGATACACCCCGAACCAGTACCACGCGCGCCTATGACCCACAAACCGATTCCTCAGGTTCAACTGCAACCGAAGTATCGGTTGCCGGTGACACAACAACCGGCACCCTCGAAACGGGTGCTTCGTCCGCCAAAGGCAGTAAGCAACCGGCCGGTGTCAGCTATTCCGTTCCAGCAGGTGATCCCGATCGCTGGCTGTGGCCTACCGATGGCCGAATCATCAGCCGGTTTCAGGCCAATGACCCCACCCGAAAAGGCGTCGATATAGGTGGCCAGGCCGGGCAGAAAGTAGTCGCATCGGCAGCGGGTCAGGTGGTCTATAGCGGTAGTGGATTGATCGGTTATGGCGAACTGATCATTATCAAACACAGCGATCGCATGCTCAGTGCTTACGCGCACAACCAAAAACGATTGGTCAACGAGGGTGAGCAGGTGACCGCAGGCAGCAGTATTGCCGAGATGGGAACCAACGATCGCAACCGGGCCATCCTGCATTTTGAGATTCGCGTCAACGGTGTTCCTACCGATCCACTCAACTTTTTGCCGCAACGGTAGTATTGTATGGGTAGAGAGTAAATTTCAGATAAAATATTCGCTGCAGTAAGGACGGTCATATTCGAACTTTTGAGGGCATAGGGAGAATAGGATGCAAGAATCTCGTTCGGCTCATTTGGGAGTTCCGGGAAAATCATTACGGATCAAGGCCAGTGAAAAGCCTGTGCCCACCCTTGCTGCCAGTGCCAACAATGAGGGACAGTCCGTCGGCAAAAAGGCCAGGACCGATAAGAACCGCCAGCATCATGCCGATGTTACCGCTTTGTACCTCAAGGAAATTGGCCGTTCGCGCCTGTTGACCGCAGAAGAAGAAGTTTCGCTGGCCCGCGCCGCACAACAAGGCTGCAAGGCCAGCCGCCAACGCATGATTGAATCCAATTTGCGACTGGTCGTGACTGTTGCCAGAGCGTACAACAATCGGGGCTTACCTCTGCTCGACCTGATAGAAGAAGGAAATCTGGGCCTGATCCGTGCTGTAGACAAGTTTGACCCGGAGCGCGGTTGCCGGTTTTCCACTTACGCTACCTGGTGGATCAGGCAGGCAGTCGAGCGAGCCCTTATGAACCAGTGTCGTACCGTACGACTGCCCATTCATGTAATACGCGAATTGTCAGCCCACTTGCGGGCATCGCGCGAGTTGGAGCAGAAACTGAATCGCAAACCGACTCCGGAAGAACTGGCGGCAGTACTGGAAACCGATACACAAACGGTATTGGCTTTCAGCGAACTGAACATGCCTGTCAATTCGACCGATGAACCCGTGGTGACCGGTTCAGAACGTTTGAAGCTGGATTCGTTTATCGACGAACACAATGGAAATCCTGAATCAACGTATTCCGGGCTGGTCGCCGAACGACTACTCAGTCAATGGCTGGAGCAATTATCGGTGCAACAACGCCAGGTGGTAGAGCACCGCTTTGGCTTGCACGGCCATGGGCGCAGGACTCTGGAAGAAGTGGGCAAACTGCTGGATGTCACCCGTGAACGGGTGCGACAAATTCAGATGGCAGCACTGTCACGCTTGCGGCAAATTTCCCACCGGGAAGGCTATGTAGAGGTGCCGTTTCTGGACTGAGCCGCCGGACTGAGCGGTAAAAGCACCGCAACTACCCGCCGTGATTCGGACACCAGCACATTGAAGGTTCTGCAGGCGGGTGCGGTACCCATGACCTCTATGCCAATACCCCTTTGGTAAAACTCCATCATGATTTCAGCCGGAGGAAAGTACTGCTTGCTTCCCGTACCCAGCAAAACCACGTCCGGTTGAAGCTGGAATACGGTTTCAAGGTGCTTTGCCTGCAATTCATTGAAATTCGTCACCGGCCAGTCGGCTATCAGTTGATCTGCAGACAGCAAAAAGGCTTGTGAATAACAGGTGTCGGCAACCCAGATACCCTGCTCGGTCACAGAGCGTACATAGTTGTAATCACCAGGTGCTTGAAAACTGAGGTCCATCAGGCTGGCTTGGGGCTTTTCTCGCCCGGCAAGGCGATGACAGGCTTTTTTGTGTTTCGTCGATAAAAGCACGCTACCTGGCCAATAACGTGTACTTTTTCGGCTTTACACAGCTTGATGATTTCATCAATCCAGTGCTTGCGCACCTCACGCTCGGCACGCATTCTGACCTTGATCAATTCATGGTGCTTCAGGGCGCCTTCAATCTCGGCAACTACGGTGTCGCTCATTCCTTTGTCAGCAAGCGTAACTACCGGTTGCATGGAATGGGTCAGCCCGCGTAAATAGCGCTTTTGTTGTGAACTCAAAGCCATGTTTTATCCTGCTGTGGCAAACTGTGCCTGTGCGGTTGCGATCAGGCGACAAAATGCAGCGACATTAACTCCGGAATCATGTAGCTGCTTTGTAGCGTGGAATTTTAACATGACAGGAATGAGTATTGATGGCCAGGAGTAAAAGCAGCAAGCGCTGGTTGGCAGAGCACTTCGATGATGTGTACGTCAAACGTGCTCAAAAAGAAGGCTGGCGCTCGCGTTCGGCATTCAAGTTACAGGAATTGCATGAAAAATATAAGTTGATCAAGCCGGGTATGAGTGTGGTCGACCTGGGCTGTGCGCCCGGTGGATGGAGCCAACTGGCTGCTTCCCTGGTTGGGCCGCACGGCAGAGTGGTTGGACTGGACATTCTGGCCATGGAACCCCTCGCCAATGTGACTTTCATTGAGGGTGATTTTACCGAAGCCGACGCTTTACAAAAGCTGGAAACCGGGCTGGCGGGTCGTGAGCTTGATCTTGTTTTGTCAGATATGGCCCCCAATATGAGCGGTATGGCAGCAACAGACCAGGCCAGATCCATGTATCTGGCTGAACTGGCATTTGAATTTGCCAGGGAACATTTGAAACCGAATGGTGCATTTGTGGTCAAGATATTCCAGGGAGAGGGCTTTGATGCCTTTGTGCGCGAAACGCGAAACTGGTTTGACAAAGTGTTGGTTCGGAAACCCGACGCTTCACGGTCTCGTAGCCGCGAAGTGTATTTGCTGGCCACAGGAAAGCGTGTCAAGTAAATTGTAGTTATCGACCCCCGTATAAAGCGGGGAAATCTGCCGCCACAGAGGTACAGTCATTGAACGATTTGGCAAAAAATCTACTGACTTGGGCGATCATTGCGGTCGTGCTGGTGTCAATTTTCAACCATTACGCAAGCGTTGGTACCGAACCCCAGAGCCTGTCCTATTCCGAGTTTCTTGGCAATGTACGCAATGGCTTGATCACTGAAGTCCACATCGAAAGCAGCCTCAGCGGTAACAAAGTCACTGGCAAAGGTGCTGATGGAACAGAGTTCCGTACTTTTGGCCCGCCGGATACCAAGCTGATTGACGATCTGGTTGACAACAAAGTCGAAATTTCTGCAGAACCACCTGCCGAGCGCTCCATACTGGTGGACCTGATTCTGGGCGTGGCGCCCATATTGTTGTTGATTGGCGTATGGGTTTATTTCATGCGCCAAATGCAGGGTGGCGGCTCTGGCGGTCGTGGTGCCATGTCATTTGGTAAAAGCCGTGCAAAACTGCAAGGTGAAGATCAGATTAAAATCACGTTTGCGGATGTCGCCGGTGTGGAAGAAGCCAAGGAAGAAGTGTTCGAGTTGGTTGAGTTCCTGCGCAATCCAGGCAAATTCCAGAAACTGGGTGGCCGCATACCACGTGGTGTATTGATGGTGGGTGCACCCGGCACAGGTAAAACCCTGTTGGCCAAGGCCATTGCAGGCGAAGCCAAGGTACCTTTCTTTTCAATTTCCGGTTCTGACTTCGTGGAAATGTTTGTCGGTGTGGGTGCATCCCGTGTTCGCGATATGTTTGAACAGGCCAAGAAGCACGCACCTTGCATTATTTTCATTGATGAAATCGATGCGGTGGGTCGTCATCGCGGTGCCGGTCTGGGTGGCGGACACGATGAACGGGAACAAACCCTGAACCAGTTACTGGTAGAAATGGATGGTTTTGAAGGCGGCGAAGGCGTGATTGTAATCGCTGCCACCAACCGTCCGGATGTATTGGATCCCGCCTTATTGCGGCCTGGCCGGTTTGATCGTCAGGTGGTCGTACCGCTGCCGGATATCCGGGGTCGTGAAGCCATTCTTAAAGTCCATATGCGCAAGGTTCCCTTGGGCGACAACGTCGAAGCCAAGGTAATTGCACGGGGTACACCAGGCTTTTCCGGTGCCGACCTGGCCAACCTGGTCAATGAAGCAGCTTTGTTTGCGGCGCGTGAAAATGCCAAGACTGTGAGCATGGAGCACATGGAGAAGGCCAAGGACAAGATCCTGATGGGCACCGAACGGCGCTCCATGGTCATGACAGAAAAAGAGAAAAAACTCACCGCCTATCATGAAGCCGGACATGCGATTGTCGGACGCCTGGTGCCGGAGCATGATCCGGTTTACAAGGTCTCCATTATTCCCCGCGGCCGTGCTTTGGGCGTAACCATGTTCCTGCCCGAGCAGGACAAATACAGCGTTTCCCGTATCCAGTTGGAAAGTCAGTTGGCCAGCCTGTTTGGTGGCCGTGTGGCGGAAGAATTGATATTCGGTGCAGACCATGTCACCACCGGGGCATCAAATGATATTGAGCGGGCCACTTCAATTGCCCGCAATATGGTTACACGGTGGGGTTTGACCGAGAAACTGGGCCCCCTGGTTTATACCGAGGACGAGGGCGAAGTATTCCTGGGCCGTTCGGTAACCCAGCATAAGCTGATGTCGGATGACACGGCTCGTGTGATCGACCTGGAAGTACGCCGTATCATAGATTCAGCTCATGAACGAGCCACTGCTTTATTGACAAAACATCTGTCAGAATTGCACGGGATGGCGGATGCCTTGATGAAGTATGAAACCATCGATGGCAAACAGATCGATCAGATCATGAAGGGTGAAGAGCCTGATCCTCCTGAGGGTTGGGATGACACACCGCCCAATGACAGCAAGGCAGATTCCGATGACAGGGAAGAACATTCCACCATTGGTGGCCCGGCCGAACAACACTGATTTTCGGTCCCGAAACCTTGTTGCACAAAGCCCCGTTCCTCAGTGTATGGCCAGGAACGGGGCTTGTTGCTTCTGATTCCCGTTTAAGGGTCATTCTTTGAGAATCCTGCAGATTTCAGGTCACGTCCTGCCTACCAGACGCCCGCTTTTAATGGGCATATTGAACGTCACTCCGGATTCTTTTTCTGATGGCGGTACCTGGCAGGGCACCGATCAGGCCGTGGCGCACGCATTGGCCATGGTCGAATCGGGGGCAGATATTATCGATGTGGGTGGTGAGTCCTCACGCCCGGGTGCGGTTGAAGTCAGTGTTGCCGAGGAACTGCGCCGTGTAGTGCCTGTCATCGAGCGTTTACGGGCTGAAGCCAATGTGCCCATTTCAATCGATACCAGCAAACCCGAACTGATGCTGGCGGGAGTGCAGGCGGGTGCGGGCATGATCAATGATATCAATGCACTGCAAGCGGACGGCGCCTTCGAAACGGTGCTCGGTTTACGCGTACCGGTCTGTTTGATGCATATGCAGGGACAGCCCCGCAGCATGCAACAGCAGCCACATTATGAAGACGTGGTAGCAGAAGTATCGACTTTCCTGCTACAGCGGGCTGAAGCCCTGATACAGGCGGGTTTCAGGCAAAGAGATATAGCGCTGGACCCGGGTTTTGGCTTTGGCAAGACATTGCAGCACAATATTGAATTATTCCAGGCCATACCCAGGCTGGCAGGTCTGGGCTTTCCCTTGCTGGTAGGCGTTTCCCGCAAGTCCATGTTGGGAGATATTACCGGTCAGCCGGTAGGTTCCCGTATACACGCCTCGGTGGCAGCCGCGTTGTTGGCCGCACAATCGGGTGCGTCCATATTGCGTGTGCACGATGTAGCGGCCACGCTGGATGCACTGAAGGTCTGGCAAGCGTTGAGCGAATAAGGCTCACAGGGTTTAGAATCACCAAATGACAAAAAAATACTTTGGAACCGATGGTGTCAGAGGCCGGGTAGGCGAACCGCCCATCACAGCTGACTTTATGCTCCGGTTGGGTCGGGCAGCGGGCGTGGTACTCGCCAAAGGCGAGAAGCGCGCCGTGGTGATTGGAAAAGACACGCGCATTTCCGGTTATATGTTTGAATCTGCGCTTGAAGCGGGTCTTGCTGCTGCAGGTGCCAATGTGCTCTTGCTGGGGCCCATGCCTACCCCTGCGATTGCCTATTTGACGCGCACACTCTATGCCTGCGCAGGTATTGTTATTTCAGCCTCACATAACGCCTATGGCGACAACGGCATCAAGTTTTTTTCAGCGGATGGTGAGAAGTTCAGCGATGAGACTGAAGAAGCACTGGAAGCGGAACTGGACCTGCCCTTCACAACGGTGGAATCGTCCAGGCTGGGTAAGGCTGCACGTGTCGATGATGCGGCTGGCCGGTATATTGAATTCTGTAAAGGCACTACACCCTTTGGAACCACATTTGGAGGCTTGAAAGTGGTCCTGGATTGCGCCCATGGTGCCACCTATCGCGTTGCCCCTTCGGTATTGCGCGAACTGGGGGCCAAGGTCTATATGATCGGTGATGAGCCGAATGGCACCAATATCAACGAGCAATGCGGTTCAACCTATCCAGGTCTCATGCAATCGCAGGTATTGGCCCGTTCTGCTGATGTGGGCATTGCATTGGATGGTGACGGCGATCGTGTGGTGATGGCCGACCACCAGGGCCAGCTGATTGATGGAGACCAGTTACTCTACATCATCGCCACGGCCCGGCAGGATCAGGGTAACCTGGTCGGCGGGGTGGTGGGTACCGTGATGTCAAACCTGGGCCTGGAATTGGCTTTGTACGATCGAAACATCGCCTTTGAACGCACGGCAGTAGGTGATCGGCACATCCACCGCGAGCTGCGGCTAAGGGGTTGGAAACTGGGTGGTGAAGCATCGGGTCACATCCTTTGTCTGGACAGAACCAGCACCGGGGATGGCATTATCAGTGCGCTGCAAGTGCTTGAAATCATGATCAGAACCGGTCAAAGCCTGGCTGAATTGTCACGGGGTTTTGAGAAGTATCCACAAACCATGATCAATGTGCCCATTGCCGCCGGAGCTGCCGAACGCATGGCAGGTTCTGTTCGAATTCAGCAGGCGGTTCGCGATATCGAAGCCACATTCGACGGCAAAGGCCGGGTTATTCTGCGGCCATCCGGCACCGAGCCCCTGATCCGCGTGACGCTGGAAGGCTCGGATGCGAACATGGTACAAAAACTGGCACAACAACTGGCTGATACGGTACGCGAAGAATTACAGCTTTGATCTGAAAGCTGCCCAAGCGTCAGATCACTTTGAGTTCCTGGCCTATACGGGTAAACGCTGCAATAGCCAGATCCAGATCCGATTTTTGGTGCGCCGCTGAAATCTGCACACGAATGCGTGCCTCGCCTTTGGGAACAACCGGAAAAAAGAAACCGATTACATAGATACCCTCGTCCAGCAGACGTTGAGCAAACTTCTGTGCCAATGGCGCATCGTAAAGCATCACCGGTATGATGGGATGTATGCCATCCTTGATATCAAAACCCGCAGCAGTCATGGCTGTGCGGAAATAACGGGTGTTTTCTTCCAGGCGGTCGCGCAGCACGGTAGTGGAGCTCAGCATTTCGAACACCTTGATCGATGCCGCAACCAGTGTGGGTGGCAGGGTGTTGGAAAACAGATAAGGTCGCGAGCGTTGCCTTAACAACTCGATCACAGCCCGTCTGCCCGTGGTAAATCCACCAGAGCCCCCGCCCAGCGCTTTGCCCAGGGTAGAGGTGAAGATGTCGATCCGGTCCATCACGCCATGGTACTCTGCCGAACCACGACCGGTTTTGCCGATAAAACCGGTTGCGTGACTGTCATCTACCATGACCAGGGCATTGTACTTTTCTGCCAGGGCACAGATTTCATCCAGCCTGGCAATAAATCCATCCATGCTGAACACACCGTCCGTTGCAATCAGCCGAATACCACAATCCTGACTGGCTTGCAGCGCTTCTTCAAGAGCCTGCATATCGCTGTTGGCGTAACGATAGCGCCGGGCTTTACACAACCGTATGCCATCGATAATGGAAGCATGATTCAGTTCATCGGAAATGATCGCATCATCCGGACCCAGTATTGTTTCAAACAAGCCGCCGTTGGCATCGAAACAGGATGTGTAAAGAATGGCATCATCGCTGCCAAAAAATCCGGCAATGGTCCGTTCCAGCTGTTTGTGCAAATCCTGAGTGCCACATATAAACCGTACACTCGCCAGCCCGAAACCGTAATCATTCAACGCCTGCTGCGCGGTTGCGATGATTTCCGGATTATCAGCCAGGCCCAGGTAGTTATTGGCACAGAAATTCAGTACTTCCTGACCACCTTTCACTGAAATGCGCACCCGCTGTGGCGTGGTGATGATGCGTTCTTTTTTGTACAGGCCGGCTGCTCGGATTTCATCCAGGATTTTGTCCAGCTTTTGCATGGCTTTGGCCGTTCTGGGTTCGTTCATGTTATTGGCTCCCTTTATTGGCTTCCGGTCCAGTCGCAGACCACTTTGCCACATTCGCCAGCGCGCATCAGTTCAAAGCCATGGGCAAAGTCGCTGATGGGTATGTGGTGAGTCAAAACACGCTCCAATGGAAATCCGGTTAATACCATCTGTGTCATCTTGTACCAGGTTTCATACATTTTGCGGCCATAGATACCATGTAATTCCAGGCCTTTGAAAATGATCTGATCCCAGTCACAGGTGGTATTGCCGGGAAGCAGGCCCAGCAAGGCAACCTTGCCGCCATGGTACATGTTGTTCAGCAAATCATTGAAGGCCTTGGGGTTGCCGGACATTTCAAGGCCAATATCGAAACCGTCGATGTGTAATTCTTTAACCACATCATGGATGGATTCCCGCGTTACGTTAACGGTACGACTGGCACCCATGTTTTTGGCCAGACCAAGGCGATAATCGTTCACGTCGGTAATCACAACGTGGCGTGCTCCGATATGGCGACAGATACCCGCTGCGATAATGCCAATGGGTCCGGCGCCCGTGATCAGCACGTCTTCACCGACCAGGTCAAATTGCAAGGCACAATGGGCAGCATTGCCGAAGGGGTCAAAAAATGCGGCCAGCTCCGGGGCGATTTTATCGGGTATGGGCCAAAGGTTTGAGGCAGGGACCACCACGTATTCGGCGAAGGCACCGTTGCGGTTTACACCTATGCCTACGGTATTGGGGCACAGGTGGGTGCGACCGGCACGACAGTTACGACAATGACCGCAGACGATATGGCCTTCTGCCGACACCCGGTCGCCCGGTTGATAGCCCGTTACGCCTTCACCCAGCGTTTCGATCAAGCCGACAAACTCATGGCCGATTACCAGACCGGGCTTTATGGTGCGTCTGGCCCAGTCATCCCAGTTGAAGATATGTGTATCGGTGCCACAAATTGCGGTTTTCTCAACCCGGATCAGCACTTCATTGGTGCCGGGCTCGGGAATCACCACATCCTCCATCCAGATGCCGGTTTCTGCTTTACTTTTAACCAGTGCCCTCATACTTTGGGCTTGTATGTGTTGACTCATAGGGATTCCGGATTTACCTGTTAATGCGGAGATTCAGAATCAAACCCCCGGATAACGCGATTATAGCCGAGGATGCAGCTGCACAGCTTGGCGAATCGGCTCCGTAGCGTGTATCCTGTGCGGTTCTTCGGGCGTACCTTTTAACAACTTGATCAATAGCTGTAGCCCGCAGCAGCAGAGAATACAGGAATGAAAGGCAAGCTTTTTATTAAAACATACGGTTGTCAGATGAATGAGTACGATTCGGCCAAGATGCGGGACGTGCTGTTGGCCTCTCATGGTCTGGAAATTACCGATAGTGAAGCCGAAGCCGATGTCATTCTGGTGAATACCTGCTCCATACGCGACAAAGCCCAGGAAAAGGTATTTTCCCAGTTGGGTCGCTGGCGCACGCTGAAGGCGAAAAATCCACAGGTGGTTATCGGCGTGGGCGGCTGCGTGGCCAGCCAGGAAGGCTCGGCCATCATCCAGCGGGCACCTTATGTGGACATGGTGTTTGGTCCACAAACCCTGCATCGATTGCCGGCGATGCTGGATGCAGTGCGTGAGACCGGTCGTCCATCCGTTGATATCAGCTTTCCAGAAATTGAAAAATTTGACCATCTGCCGGAGCCGGGTGCCGATGGCCCCACCGCGTTTGTGTCGGTCATGGAAGGCTGCAGCAAGTACTGCAGTTTTTGTGTGGTGCCTTACACCCGCGGTGAAGAAGTCAGCCGGCCGTTTGATGATGTAATCACCGAATGCGCCAAGCTGGCGGCACAGGAAGTTAAAGAAATCAACTTGCTGGGGCAGAATGTCAATGCGTATCGTGGACCCATGCACGACGGTGCCACAGCGGATCTGGCTTTATTGATTCACTACGTCGCTGCGATTGAAGGTATAGAACGCATCCGCTTTACGACCTCACATCCGGTGGAGTTCTCCAACAGTCTGATAGAAGCCTTTGGCGAAGTTCCCAAGCTGGCCAACTACCTGCATTTGCCGGTGCAAAGCGGCTCTGACCGCGTATTGTCCATGATGAAACGTGGCCACACGGTGCTGGAATACAAACAAAAGATCCGGCGCATTCGTGAGCAGCGCCCCGACATCAGTTTGTCGTCCGATTTTATCGTCGGCTTCCCGGGTGAAACCGGGAAGGATTTTGAAGACACCCTGAAACTGATCAAGGATCTTAATTTTGACCACAGCTTCAGTTTCATTTATTCGGCGCGTCCCGGTACCCCGGCAGCCAATCTGCCGGATGACACGCCCATGGCCATCAAGAAAGAACGATTATCCCGGTTACAGCAACAGATCAACGCCCAGGCTGCCGCTATCAGCGCACAGATGGTAGGCACGGTACAGCGTGTTCTGGTGGAAGGCACCAGCAAAAAAGACCCGCAACAGCTGTCCGGCAAGACAGAAAATAACCGTACGGTGAATTTCGATGGCAACCACCGCCTGATAGGGCAGTTTGTGGATATCCTGATCAACAAGGCATTGAGCAATTCCTTGCGTGGTGACATTGTTACCCGTGATTCGGATACGGTTGCAGTCGCTTGACAGCCATCAAGAGCGATCGCATCACTCTGGAGTTGGAACCGGCAGATTCTCTGCGGTTGGCCAACCTTTGTGGCCAAT
>CAZRTG010000027.1:0-7171 GCA_964602895.1 uncultured Wenzhouxiangellaceae bacterium | reverse complement strand
AATTCGACGGCCATTTGAAGCAGATCGAATCCCGTCTGGGCATTGTGTTGTATTGTCGTGGCAATATTTTTACTCTCGAAGGTGAACCCGATACCCTGAAAGTCGCCAAAAAACTGCTGCAGAACCTGTATCAGCTGTCCGAAACAGAAATTCTTTCACCCGAACTGGTCAATCTGCATTTGCAGGAATCGGGCATGGACGAGTTGCGGACAGAAGGCGTGCCGGAACACCCTGCCGACCGGGGTATACGAACCAAGCGTGGCCTGATCCGTGGGCGCGGGGCAAACCAGAAACAGTACATTCGTCATATTTCATCGCATCCGATCAATTTTGGCGTAGGTCCTGCCGGCACGGGCAAAACCTATCTGGCAGTTGCCTGTGCCGTGGGTGCCTTACAGGAAGATGCCGTACAGCGTATTGTGCTGGTTCGCCCGGCAGTAGAGGCAGGTGAACGGCTGGGATTTCTGCCCGGTGACATGGCACAGAAAGTCGACCCTTATTTACGGCCTTTGTACGACGCACTGTATGAAATGTTGGGCTTTGAACGTGTGTCCACCCTGATGGAGCGCAATGTCATCGAAGTTGCACCGCTGGCTTTCATGCGTGGACGTACCCTCAATGATGCTTTTGTGATACTCGATGAAGCGCAAAATACCACTCGTGAACAGATGAAAATGTTCCTTACCCGCATTGGGTTTGGCTCAACGGCGGTGGTGACAGGCGATATGACGCAGATCGATTTGCCCAACAAGCAGGCCTCAGGTTTGAAGCATGCTTTGCGCATACTGACTGATGTCGAAGGCGTCAGCGTCAGCCACTTCACCGCGCGTGACGTAGTACGCCATCCCATCGTGCAGCGCGTGGTTGAAGCTTATGATGCTGCAGAGAGCAAGCAGGATAACGAAAATTAGATGAAGGTGGAGCTTTGCCTGCAAAACGTCAGTGCTGTGCAGGATATCCCGGACGAAAATGAGATCAGCCTGTGGTTGCAGGCGGCCTTGCAGCCATTGCCGGAAGCGGTGTTGACCATTCGGGTCGTGGATGAAGACGAGAGTGCTGCCCTGAATCGGCAATATCGCCAAAAAACCGGTGCCACCAATGTGCTGTCATTTCCTGCAGATCTGCCGGAGGAAGTTGAGCTGCCACTGTTGGGCGATCTGGTTATCTGTGCACCCTTGGTGCAAAGCGAAGCACGGGCTCAGGGCAAGCCGGAAAAGGCGTATTGGGCTCATCTGGTGATCCATGGAGCACTGCATTTACTCGGCTATGACCACCTCGAAGAAGCCGAAGCTGAAGAGATGGAAAGTCTTGAATCCGGACTGCTGAAACAGCTTGGATTCGCCGATCCCTATGCTTGATCCCGCCACCCATACTGGCCAATGAGTCTGTTTCTGCAAAAAAACACTGGAAACGAGGGTTCAGCGCCACTATATTCGGATAGGCGCAATTGGCGCTGTCAGGTGTATCCGGCATGTTGCAGCTGAAATTCAATTATTCAGCGGCCCAACGACCCGGGTTTCCAAAATGAGCGAAGACCCTTCGAGTAACGGCTCAGGACGCAAATCCTGGGTCGAAAAAATTGGCAAGGCTTTTTCCAATGTTCCACGCAATCGTGAGGAACTGGAAGCCATGCTGCAGGAATTGCGCGATCAGGGCATCCTTGATTCCGACGCGCTGGCCATGATGATTGGTGCGCTGGATGTATCCGAGCAACAAGTACGTGATGCCATGATTCCCCGTTCACAGATGGTCGTTGTTCCTTCCGATGCCGAACTGGAAGAGTTCCTGCCGCGCATCATAGAGTCCGGCCATTCCCGCTTTCCCGTTATTGGTGAGGATCGTGACGGTATTCTGGGTATATTGTTGGCCAAGGATTTGCTGCCTCACGTGGCTTCCAATTGTGAAAATTTTGACCTGAAATCTGCCATACGTCCGGCCATGCTGATTCCGGAAAGTAAGCGTTTGACCATGCTGCTGCGTGATTTTCGTGCCAGCCGCAATCATATGGCCATCGTGGTGGATGAGTACGGCGGTGTTTCCGGCCTGATTACCATTGAAGATGTATTGGAAGAAATCGTCGGTGAGATAGATGACGAATACGACCAGCACTCGGATGCTTTGGTGGAGTTTCTGTCTCCGGGTTGTTACCAGGTGCAGGCTTTGACCCCGATCGACGAACTCAATGATGTGATAGGCAGCGATTTCAGCGATGATGATTATGGAACCATAGGTGGCCTGGTGATGGCACGGTTGGGCAGAGTGCCGGAACTGGATGAAGTGATTGTGCTGGATGACAACTATGAGTTTCGCGTTACCGGTGCAGAAAGCCGTCGAATCGTCACCCTGGAACTGAATGTCCGTGACTGATCGCGTCACGGGCCTGTTCAATCAGGCCCGTTTTCTGGCGTTCTGTTGCCTGCTGGTGCTGTTTACGGTGCCCTGTCAGGCGCAGGAGGTGTCTGTTCCCAAGCCGGTTCACTTGCCCGAACAGCTACAGGACTTCCAAACCGGTGTTTGGCTGGTCACTTACGGGCCAGGGGAGCTCTATTGGCAACGTTTCGGGCATAACGGCATCTGGATCCGTGATTCCGATCTTGGGCTGGATCATATTTTCAATTTTGGTTTTTTTGATTTTGAACAGGAAGATTTTTTCCTGCGCTTTCTGCAAGGCCGTATGTTGTATTTTTCGGCTGCACAATCTGCCCAAAGCGAATTTGCCCAGTACATTGATGAAAACCGGTCAATTCGCTTGCAAAAGCTGGCGCTGACAGAAGAGCAGGCTTTGCGCCTGGCAGACTACCTGGTGCGCGAGGTCCAGCCGGAGAACCGTGATTACCTGTATGACTACTATTACAACAATTGCTCGACCCGCGTCAGGGATGCGCTGGACTTTGCGCTTGATGGGCTGCTTTACGAGCACTATGCCGACCAGCCCGCCGTGCAGAACCTCCGCGACAACACCCGCCGCCTGACTGCTACCGACTTCTGGCTTTATCTGGGTCTGGAGCTTGGCCTCGCACAGCCGGTCGACGCCAACATCAGTCGCTGGGAAGAGTTTTTCATTCCTTCAGAGCTGGCCGCAGGAATCGCCCGGCTGAACGAGGGTAACGATTTACTTGAAGAAGATGTACTGCTCTACCAATCCACCTTGTCACCGCCACCCGAAAGTGCGCCAATGCGTTGGCCGGTTTACCTTTTGGTATCCATGTTGACCCTGGCACTGATGGCGGGGTTGTGCCGGCGTTTCCGGCCGCAAAGTGGCCGGCTTGTTGCGCGCGTTTGGTTGGTCCTTGCAGGTTTTGTCGGGGCTGCCCTGACATTTTTCTGGTTTGGTACGGATCACGCGGTAGCGGCGGGCAATTACAATCTGCTGTTGTTCAACCCCTTGTTCCTGCTGCTGTTGTTGCCCGGGTTGAACAGGCCAATAGCCTGGTTGGCGCTGCTGGGTAGCCTGATGGCATTGCTGCAAAGTATGCTTCCGGCCCCGCCGGGCCAATACACAGCCGACGTTGTGGCAGCGTTCTTGCCGTTTAACCTGTGCGCCGCCTGGTTACTTATGCGAGCGGCTGCTGCCAAAGTCACATTGGCCAAAAACAGCGCACCCTGAACGACGTTTAATCACCCAGTTCAGCCAACAGTTCGGCCTGTTGTTCCTGCGTTAAAGGATCAACCAGCAAATCCAGATTGCCATCGAGAATGTCATCCAGTTTGTATAGCGTCAGGTTGATGCGGTGATCGGTCACCCGGCCTTGAGGGTAATTGTAAGTACGTATACGCTGTGAGCGGTCACCGCTGCCCACCTGCAGACGACGGGCATCGGCAGTTTCCCTGGCCTGTTTGCTTTGCTCCTGCTCCAGTAATCGTGCCTTGAGCAGGGACATGGCCCTGGCCTTGTTCTTGTGCTGCGAACGCTCATCCTGGCATTCAATCACAATGCCGCTTGGGAAATGTGTGATCCGAATGGCTGAATCTGTTTTGTTCACATGCTGACCGCCGGCACCGGACGCCCGAAACGTATCGATGCGCAGGTCGGCAGGATTGAGGTCTATTTCCTCCACGTCTTCCGCTTCCGGCAATATGGCAACGGTGCAGGCAGAGGTATGGATACGGCCTTGTGATTCTGTTTCAGGAACGCGTTGAACCCGGTGCGTACCCGATTCAAATTTCATTCGCGAATAGGCACCATCGCCTTCGACCAAAACGATAATTTCTTTGAAGCCACCGTGCTCACCATAGCTGGTGCTGATGACCTCCGGGCTCCAGCCCTGACGCTCGGCATATTTTTGGTACATGCGGAACAGGTCACCTGCAAAGATGGCCGCTTCATCACCGCCGGTACCCGCACGTATCTCAAGGAAAATATTGCGTTGGTCATTGGGGTCGGTGGGCAACAACAGAATTTGAATCTGTTGCTCCAGGTCTTCTGCCACTGCTTCGTTCTGACGAATATCTTCAGCGGCCATGCGGCGCAGTTCCAGATCAGGCTCTGACAGGAACTGGCGTGCTTCCTGAATCGCCTCATTCGCATCCCGCCAACGCTTCCAGGCCAGCACGACGGGTTCGATCTGGGCATACTCCCGCGACAGATTCCTGAAGCGATCCGGGTCGGAAAAAGCCTCTGGCTGGGCCAGCAACAAGGCAATTTCCTCGTGGCGTTCCGCCACATGCCGGAGCCTTTGAACAATGGAAGCTTTCAATTGTCGTTTTCCGTCGTGTCCGAAACCGTATCCATATCGTCAAATATCCGCTCGGCTGCCCGCAGCATTTCATATTCCTGTTGTTCTGCAGCCTGGCGTAATCTGAGGCTGGGCTGGTGCAGAATCCGGTTGGTCAGTGTGCTGGCCATTTGTGCCAGTACTTCTGCCGGGTCGTGGCCCGCCTCAAGGCGTTTTTGCGCACGCTGTATCAGTTCCGCTTCATGTGCGTGTGACTTGCGGCGGATTTTTTCCAGCGAACGGGCAGCCCGCATGCCATAGAGCCAGCGCATGAAACTGTTGGTGGAGTTCTCTACATCGCCGCTGACCGACTCGGCTGCCTCCACCCGTTGCTGCTGGTTCGCGTCTACTACCTGTTGTAAATCATCAATCGTATAGAGGTACACATCATCCAGCTCTGCAGCGGCAGGTTCAATGTCACGTGGCACCGCGATATCCACCAGAAACATCGGCCTGTGGCGGCGCTTTTTCAAAGCCTGTTTGATGTCCTGGCGGCTGATCACATGATCCGGGCTGGCTGTAGAACTGATTAAAATATCGGCGCGGGGCAATACGTCCTCCAAATGCTCCAGAGGGGTGGCTTTGGCGCCGAGTTCATCAGCCAATTGCTGTGCTTTCTCGATACTGCGATTGACGATTTCAATTCGCGCTATGCCTTGGTCCACCAGATGTCGGCCACAAAGCTGGATCATTTCGCCGGCACCCAGCAGCACGACATTCTGGTCGGAAAGATTACCGAATATCTGTCGTGCCAGGGTGACGGCAATGTAGGCTACCGAAACCGGGTGTTTACCGATACCGCTGGAGTGGCGAAGATCCTTGGCGGTCGCGAAGGTATGCTGAAACAAACGATCCAGCACCTTGCCCGCTGCTTTGGCCTCGCGGGCAGCCTGCCAGGCACTTTTCAGCTGTCCCAGTATCTGTGGCTCTCCCAGGATTAAAGAGTCCATGCCACCCGCAACGCGAATCAAATGACGAACTGCATTCTGGCCTTCGTGATAATAAAAATACGATTGCAAAGGTCGCATGTCCGGTGTGTCACCGGAGTACAGATTACGTAGCAAATCGGCCTGGACATCCCGGGACGCCAAACAGTAAATCTCCGTTCGGTTGCATGTGCCAAGCACCACGACTTCTTCAACGCCTTCAATTTGCATCAATTGCTGTGTACGTTTTTTATAATCAGCAGGATTGATAGCCACCAGCTCCCGTATTTCTACAGGTGCGGTGTGGTGACTGATTCCAAGGGTTAGTAAAGGCATGGAGCTAGTAGCGAAGTGCGTGCTGATTCTGCATTGGAGATGAACTCAATTCAACAAAGTGCGTCAAAAGCTGCCGGATGTCTCGTCAGCAATCCTGTTCAGGCAAAATGGAGTTTGGTTCCATGCAGTCAAGCGCGTATCCTGTGTCGTTGGTTTATTCGGGTATTGTTTCATGATTCGCTTTCGATTTGTGCTCATAGCATTACTTTTCCCTCTGGCCTCCTGCGCATCCAATCCCGCAGAGCCGGTTGCGGACCCTGCAGATTCGACCGAATCCGTGGCACAAAGGTCCGAATCCACTACGGCAGAGGCAACAGCCCCTGAAGCTGCTGAGATGGATGAAGAAGTCATGTTTCGTGTCATGGCGGCAGAGATGAAGGGTAATGAAGGGGATATGGATGGCGCCGTTGGCGACTATCTTGCAGCAGCGATGGAGTCTACTGATCCTCAGGTCGCAATGCGAGCCACTCGGGTTGCTTTTGCGGCACAGGCCTGGCAGCAGGCATCCATGGCGGCTGATCGATGGGCTTTGCTGGACCCGCAAAACCTTGCAGCACATGAATCAGCGGCTCTTTCCATGTTGGCCACAGCAGATTATGCCGGCGCAGAATTGCACTTACGCAGAATTCTTGAACTTTCTCCCGACAAGGATGCTGCCTGGGGCATGGTGGCAGGATTGCTGGGTCGTTCTGCCAGCCCTGAAAAAGCTTCAAAGACGCTTGAAACCCTGCTGCAAACAGAAGGAGGGGATAGCAACGCTGCCGGTATCTTTGCACAAAGCCATCTGGCGGTTCGTCTGGGTGATTTTGAGAGAGCCTACGAACTGGCAGCCAGAGCCGTTGAACTCGACCCTGACCACGAAAGCTATTTGCTCTGGGCTGGTCAGCTGGCGTACCGCCAGGAGGACAGTGAGCAAGCCCTGGCATATACCCGACAGGCCTGGGAGCTGGATCCCGATGGTCACGACATTACCCTGACTTATGCCGATATGCTGGCGAAAAACAACCAGCCTCAACAAGCGCGTGAGTTGGTGAACAGCATGGTTCAGACTCCGGACATCCTTTTGTCACGGATTTTGTTCGAGCTGTCTGCCAAAGACCGGCCTGCAGCACTGGATATTTATGAAGAATTCAAGCTCATGGACTTTGAAAGTGCCAATGAGAAAGCATTTTATCTGGGGCAATCTGCCGATGC
>CAZRTG010000026.1:0-29383 GCA_964602895.1 uncultured Wenzhouxiangellaceae bacterium | reverse complement strand
GAAGGTCGCAGGTTCGAATCCTGCCCCCGCTACCAATTTATTGAAGGTGGAAACTTCGTCAGTCAGCGTCTTCCATCTTCGGGTTATTCGCCCGACGTATGTCGGGCTCGTAGTGAAGGCTTGATAGGCCGAAGGTCGCAGGTTCGAATCCTGCCCCCGCTACCAATTTATTGAAGGTGGAAACTTCGTCAGTCAGCGTCTTCCATCTTCGGGTTATTCGCCCGACGTATGTCGGGCTCGTAGTGAAGGCTTGATAGGCCGAAGGTCGCAGGTTCGAATCCTGCCCCCGCTACCAATTTATTGAAGGTGGAAACTCGTCAGCCAGCGTCTTCCTCCTTCGGGTTATTCGCCCGACGTATGTCGGGCTCGTAGTGAAGGCATTTCACTACCAGAACCTGGAAAGGCCCCGGTGGGGCCTTTTTTATCTGCAACTCATTGCTGCTGGTTTGTGAAACCGGGCTTGGATTGCCTGTCTTGCGGCAAATGGAAGATGCAATGATTCGATAATCAAGCATGCAACCACGATGGTTGGGTTTTAAGACCAATGTTGTGGTGTAGCCGGGAAAAGGGCTCCCGGGCCTGGTAGTTGTCGCGAGGGCTGTTATGCCCTTTTTTTGTGCCCGGAATACGGCAATGTGTATTCGGGAGGAGTAGAGAGTTGATCGTTTCGAAACTGACATCCTTGATACAGCCTGTGGTGGAAGACCTGGGTTACGAGTTTGTAGGCCTCGAACACAGCAGCAATCCCAAAAATCCGGTGCTGGTTCTTTATATCGACCAGCAACAGGGTATTGCGGTTGAAGATTGTGAAAAGGTCAGCCGGGAGGTGGCATCCTTGATGGATGTCGAAGACCCGATTCCGGGGAACTACGTTCTGGAAGTGTCTTCACCCGGTCTGGATCGACCCCTGTTCAGCCTGGCGCACTTCGATCAGTTTGTTGGTTCGGTTGTTCATGTCACCTTGTTCGCACCCATATCAGGCAGACGCAAGTTCAAAGGCCCGATACTGGGCACTGAAGATGAACAGGTCAGGATTGATCAGGACGGAGTTGAAGTGAAACTCGAATTTGGCAACATTGCCAAAGCAAGACTGGTACCGGACTACGCGCGCTTGTTTGCCGAGCAAGAATCCCGGTAAAAATGACGGAATTGGATTTGTACAGAGAGAAGAGTCGCGATGAGTAAAGAAATCCTGCTGGTTGTAGATGCGGTTTCCAATGAGAAAGGCGTCAGCAAAGACGTGATTTTTGAAGCTTTGGAAGCTGCACTGGCGTCTGCTGCACGTAAGTTCAAAGAAGAAGAATGGAACATACGGGTCACCATTGATCGCAAGACCGGCGATTATGTGACCTTTCGCCGTTGGGAAGTGATGAACGACGAAACAGAATTGGAAGAGCCTCAGGCGCAACTCAGTCTGACCGATGCCAGGGCCATCAATGCCGATATCGAAGTAGGTGACTTCATTGAAGAGCAAATGGAGAACGCAGAGTTTGGCCGCATTGCTGCCCAAACGGCAAAACAGGTCATAGTTCAGCGTGTGCGCGAAGCTGAGAGAGCACAGGTGGTTGATGCTTATCGTGAACGTACCAACCAGATGGTCAGCGGCATCGTCAAGCGGGTTGAGCGTGGTAACGTCTATATTGACCTGGGTGGCAATGCCGAAGCCTTTATTTCACAACGCCATATGGTTCCCGGTGAATCGGTTCGTCCTGGTGAACGCTTGCGTTGTTATCTCTTTGAAGTGCGCGAGGAGGCCCGTGGGCCGCAGTTGTTTGCCAGCCGTACGATAGTTGAATTCCTGATCGCACTGTTTGAACTTGAAGTCCCGGAAATCGGCCAGGAATTGATTTCGATCATGGGTGGTGCCCGTGACCCGGGCCGTCGCGCCAAGATTGCCGTACGTTCGAATGACCGTCGCACGGACCCTATTGGTGCTTGCGTTGGTATGCGCGGTTCGCGTGTGCAGGCAGTTTCCAATGAATTGGCGGGCGAACGGATCGATATCATTCTGTGGGATGAAAACCCGGCACAGTTTGTGATTAATGCCATGGCTCCCGCTGAGGTAGCTTCCATCGTTGTTGATGAAGAAAAGCAGACCATGGATATCGCTGTTGATGAAGCCAATTTGTCACAGGCCATTGGTCGTGGTGGTCAGAATGTCCGCCTGGCCTCCGAATTGACCGGCTGGAACCTCAATGTGCTGACGGTCGAGCAGGCGGAACAGAAAAGCGAAGAAGAAGCGAAAGGCATTCTGGAGCGATTTATGGAACGCCTGGATGTGGGTGAGGATGTGGCCAATATTCTGGTACAGGAAGGTTTCAGCAACATCGAGGAAGTAGCCTATGTTCCGGAATCCGAGTTGTTGGAAATTGAAGAGTTTGACGAGGATATCGTCAAGGAAATTCGTCGTCGTGCACGTGACGCATTGCTCACCCAATTGATTGCCAAAGAAGAAGTGTTGGATGAGAACCGCCCGGAAGCTGATCTGGTTGATCTTGAGGGTATGACCGAACGGTTGGCCTTCAGGTTGGCTGAAAAGGGTGTTCGAACCCAGGAAGACCTGGCAGAACTGTCCGTAGATGAACTTCAGGAGTTTGATGACGGCCTGGATGATGAAGCGGCTGCAGCTTTGATCATGGCGGCACGTGCGCCCTGGTTCGCTGAAGAACAAGAATAAGTCGATTCAGAGCCGGGGTTCATGAAGGAGCAAAGTATGTCAAAAGTAACCGTTGAACAATTGGCCGAAGTGTTGGGCATTGATGTGGACAAACTGATCGCACAACTCAAGCTCGCTGGAATCGAGGCTTCTGCTGGTTCCGATCCGGTCTCAAACGAAGACAAGAAGAAACTGCTGGCGCATTTAAGGGCCAGTCATGGGAAATCGGATAATGATGCAACCGCCCCCAAGAAAGTGACCCTGAAGCGTAAAACCCTCAGTGAATTGCGGGTTCCAGGCAGCGGACCGCGTGCAGCAACACGCACGGTCAACGTCGAGGTACGTAAAAAGCGTACTTACGTGAAGCGTGAAGTGGTGCAGGAGCAGATGGGAGTTGAATACTCCGATCGCGAAGAAGCGAAAAAGCTGTTGGATGAAAGTCGAGCCGAGCGTGCTGAAGAAGAGCGCAAACGCGATGAGATCCAGGAAAACGCGCGGCTGCTGAAAGAGGCGGAAGAGCGCAAGGTTGCGGAAGAGCAGGAGCGTATAGCTGCTGAAGAAAAGCAACGTCTTGAAGCTGAAGAAAAAACCCGCCTTGAAGCCAAACAGCGTGTTGACGAGGAAACGGAAAAGCGTCGCCTGGAAGAAAAGGCACGCAAAGCAGACGAAGAAAAATGGCGTCGTGACAAGGAAAAAGCCACTTCTTCTACCCGTTATGGCCGTAAAGAATTGCACGTTGCCGATGGCGCTACGGCGCGTCGTCGTAAACCGGGCAAGCGCAGCAAGCCTTCAACTTCCGGCCCTGCGGAACACGGCTTTTCACGTCCTACCGAACCGGTGTTGCGCGAGATTGCCGTACCGGAAACGATTACCGTGGCCGATCTGGCCAAGCTTATGGCAATCAAGGCAGGTGAAGTGATCAAGACACTGATGCGTATGGGCATGATGGTAACCATCAACCAGACGCTGGATCAGGATACAGCCATTCTGGTGGTCGAAGAAATGGGCCATGCTGCCTCAGCCGCTGAAGCCAAAGACATAGAACAGGATCTGATGGCCCAGGAAAGCCATGCCGTCAGTGGCGAAGAATCCACCCGACCTCCAGTCGTTACGGTGATGGGCCATGTCGATCACGGCAAGACCTCATTGCTGGATTACATCCGCAAATCACAGGTGGCAGACGGTGAGGCGGGCGGTATCACGCAGCATATTGGTGCCTACCATGTGGAAACACCACGCGGTATCGTGACCTTCCTGGATACACCAGGCCATGCTGCGTTTACTTCCATGCGAGCGCGCGGTGCCAAGGCCACCGATATCGTGATTCTGGTTGTGGCCGCTGATGATGGTGTGATGCCACAAACCAAAGAAGCCATCCGGCACGCCCGCGCCGCGGAAGTGCCGATCATTGTCGCAATCAACAAGATTGACCGCGAAGAAGCGGACATCGAACGGGTCAAGTCGGAGCTGTCAGCCGAGGAAGTGATCGCAGAGGATTGGGGTGGCTCCGATATTTTTGTCAACGTTTCTGCCAAAACCGGCGAAGGTATTGATGAATTGCTCGACGCCATCTTGCTGCAGGCAGAAGTGCTTGAGTTGAAAGCCGTGGTAGACGCACGTGCCAAAGGGGTGGTTATCGAATCCAGCCTCGACAAAGGTCGTGGCCCGGTTGCCACATTGCTGGTACAGCAGGGTACTTTGCATCGCGGCGACATGATTCTGGCCGGCCAGGAATTCGGTCGCGTTCGTGCCATGTTTGACGAGAATGGTGAATCCATCGACTCGGCTGGTCCGTCCATGCCGGTGGTTGTGCTTGGCCTCTCCGGAGCGCCACAAGCCGGTGACGAAATGCTGTCGGTGATCAACGAGCGCAAAGCAAGAGAAGCTGCAGCGCAACGCCATGAGCGTACACGCGAATCCAGACTGGCGCATCAGCAAGCCGCGAAGTTACAGAATCTGTTCGAGAACATGGGCAAAGATGAACAGCTGGCGGTCAATTTGCTGATCCGAGCGGATGTTCAGGGTAGCGCAGAAGCGTTGCGCGAGTCGTTGGTCGCATTGAGCAACGAAGACGTACAGGTGAATATCGTTTCTTCTGGCGTCGGTGCCATTACCGAATCCGATGCATCATTGGCGCAGGCTTCCAATGCCATCATCATTGGCTTCAATGTTCGGGCTGATAACTCGGCACGCAAGTTGATCCAGGAAAATGAATTGGATCTGCACTATTACAGCGTCATTTACGACGCCATTGACGAGGTAACCAAGGCCATCAACGGTTTGCTGGGCACCGAAATCAGGGAGCAGATCATTGGCCTGGCAGAAGTAAAAGATGTATTTCGCTCGTCTCGTCTCGGCGCGATTGCGGGTTGTCTGGTGGTCGAGGGTATTGTGCGCCGACATTCACCGATTCGTGTTTTGCGCGATAACGTGGTGATCTTTGAAGGCGAACTGGAATCGCTGCGTCGGTTCAAGGACGAAGTCAAAGAAGTTCAGTCAGGAACGGAATGCGGCATTGGCGTGAAGCAATATAACGATGTGAGACCGGGTGACCAGATCGAGTGCTTCGAACGCATTGAAGTGGCACGTACGCTTTGATGCTGATGCAAGTGAATCCTGATGCCTCGTGAGTTCAATCGTTCAGAACGGGTCGCCGGCCAGATCAGGCGCGAGTTGTCCAAACTGATACAGTTGGAAGTCCGGGATCCGGACATTGGCTTTATCAGCCTGTCCGACGTAGAGGTTACGCGTGACCTGGCACATGCCAAGGTCTTTATTACTGTGTTCGAAGACGACAAGGCAGAGCAAACCATTAAAGCCCTGAAAGGGGCTGCAAAATTCCTGCGCCATCGTCTGGGCCAGGAAATGCGCATTCGCTCGGTACCGGAGTTGCATTTTCATCATGATGCATCGGTAGAAACCGGTCAGAAAATGGACCAGTTGATTAGCAAGGCCCTGGCTGCCGACAGCACCATTCCCGGAGACAGCGACCCAGAGGAAGAGTAGTGGCTGCACGCAAAAAAGGGCGTGATGTGCACGGAATACTTTTGCTGGATAAGCCACCAGGCCTCAGTTCCAACCAGGCATTGCAGCGAGTCAGGCGTTTGTTGGATGCCCGCAAAGCCGGTCACACGGGCACCCTTGATCCCTTTGCCACCGGCATGCTGCCTATCTGTCTGGGCGAGGCCAGTAAAACCGCAGGCTTGATCATGGACGGCCGAAAAAGTTATACAGCGACCCTGTTGCTGGGAATTGCAACGACTACCGGTGATACCGAAGGCGAAGCAGTGGAATCCCTGCCGGTTCCGGAACTCGACTTGGTTGAGATCGAAGCTGCAATGGCGCAATTTCGCGGCAAACTGCAACAGATTCCGCCCATGTATTCGGCCATCAAGCAGGATGGTACGCGTCTTTACGAGTTGGCCAGACAGGGTATTGTCGTCGAACGCAAGGCACGACCGGTTGAAATATTCCAACTGGAACTGGTTTCCTGGAAAACTCCCTTGCTCGAATTCTCGGTGATGTGCTCCAAAGGCACCTATATCCGTACCTTGGCAGAGGATCTGGCCCAAAGCCTGGGTTGTTGCGGGCATTTGCAGTCACTGCGTCGCACCCGTGTTGAGCCCTTCGACGATAACCGCATGTATTCTCTCGAAGAATTGGA
Source organism: uncultured Wenzhouxiangellaceae bacterium (assembly GCA_964602895.1). GTDB lineage: Bacteria > Pseudomonadota > Gammaproteobacteria > Xanthomonadales > SZUA-36 > JAWXBM01. Next base: position 23,063 of record CAZRTG010000026.1, on the reverse strand, counting down.
GCAGGCCGTATTGCTGGACAATGAGCATCATCACTTTCTGCTGTCTGCGGACGCAGGCTTGCCGGATTGGCCGGTAGTCGTGCTGCAGGGCGATGAAATCAACCGGTTCATGCACGGTAACTTTATTGATTTGCCGCCCGCAAAGCACCCCGGCGCTGGCAGGGTTCGTGTGCATGGCCAGAATATTGGCCAGAATATTGGCCAGAATAATGATTTGCACAACGCAGCGGTCAATAGCATTCTGGGCCTGGGTGAAATCCGTACGCCCGGTAGACTGCAACCGCTCCGGGTATTTGCAGAAGGCGTGTCAATTCGACCCGGATTATCAACTGGTTCATGAAATAGCTTGTTTATAGGCACCCGCGCCGCTAAAATAACCGGCTACCTTTAACCGGGGCTTCGAAGTTTTTGCAAAGACCCTGTCATACTTCCAAAACGGCTTTCCGATTTGGTTGTGGGATGGTTCCTTAAACGGGTTTTTACAAAGGCTTCGCGGCTCTAGATATGGAGACTAACCATGTCTTTTGATGCAGAAGTAAAACGTAATATCGTTGATGATTTCAAACGTTCTGAGAGCGATACGGGTTCGCCCGAGGTGCAAGTCGCACTGCTCACAGGCAGAATTCAACACCTGACAGACCATTTCAAAACTCATAAAGGCGATCATCACTCACGCCGCGGATTGCTGCGTATGGTGAACCAGCGACGGCGCTTGCTTGATTACTTGAAGAACAAGGATCTGCAACGCTATCGCGATCTGATCGACCGTCTCGGTCTGCGTCGCTAATTCTTGCATCACATGCATGGCTTAACTCCGGTTGCACCTCGGTGCCGCTGGAGTTTTGTCTTTTTGCCCCAAACCCTTTTTAAAGCAGGAAGAGACCAGTGAAGCTGACCAAAACCTTTAAATTTGGCGATCACACGGTAAGCATCGAAACCGGGCAGGTTGCCCGACAGGCTGATGCTGCTGTGATCGTAAACATGAACGATACCGTAGTACTGGTAACCGTAGTTGCCCAGAAAACCGCAGACCCCAGTCGCGGTTTTTTTCCATTGACGGTTAACTACCAGGAAAAATTCTACGCCGCAGGACGTATTCCCGGAGGCTTCTTCAAGCGTGAAGGCCGGCCCACGGAAAAAGAAACCCTGACCTGCCGTCTGATCGACAGGCCTATTCGACCCTTGTTTCCCAATGGATTCCTGAACGAAGTGCAAGTGGTAGCGACGCTGATGTCGTCCAATACTGAAGTGGACGGAGACATTCCGGCCTTGATTGGTACTTCAGCGGCACTGGCATTGTCGGGTATTCCCTTCAATGGCCCGATTGGTGCTGCACGTGTGGGTTACATTGGCGGCGAATACAAACTGAATCCCACGACCAGTGAATTGACCAATTCTGACCTTGATCTGATCGTTGCCGGCACCGAAAGAGCTGTGTTGATGGTGGAATCGGAAGCCAGGTTGCTTTCTGAAGAAGTCATGCTGGGCGCTGTCATGTTTGGCCACCAGGCTATGCAGACCGTAATCCAGGCGGTCAAGGAATTGGCTGAGGAAGCGAAGGTTCAACATTGGACCTGGGAAGCACCCAAGGTTGATTCAGAGCTGTTGGACAAGGTTACTGCCGCTGCAACAGCCGGTATGGAAGACGCTTACGCCATTGCCGACAAGATGTTGCGTCGCGATGCCATCGCTGCCGTCAAGGATGCAACGATTTCATCTCTTTGTGTTGAGGGTGATGAGAACGCACCGACGAAAGGCGATGTTTCAGAAGCACTGTACAAGATGGAAAAAGCGCTGGTTCGCGAGCACATTCTGAGTGGTAGCCCACGTATTGATGGTCGCGATCTGAGCACCGTACGTCCCATTTCGGTTGAATGTGGTGTATTGCCCCGCGCCCATGGTTCGGCACTGTTCACCCGTGGTGAAACCCAGGCCATCGTAGTTACAACCCTGGGAACTACCCGCGACGCACAGATCATCGATGCGGTAAACGGCGAATTCAAAGATCCGTTCATGCTGCATTACAACTTCCCTCCATACTCTGTGGGCGAGACCGGCTTCATGAGCGGTCCGAAGCGTCGTGAGATTGGTCACGGTCGTCTGGCGCGCCGCGGTGTAGCGGCGGTACTGCCAACCATGGAAGAGTTCCCATATGTACTTCGTGTAGTCTCCGAGATCACCGAATCCAATGGTTCAAGTTCCATGGCTTCAGTATGCGGTACTTCCCTGTCCCTGATGGACGCAGGTGTTCCGGTCAAGCAACCGGTAGCCGGTATTGCCATGGGTCTGATCAAGGAAGGCGATCGCTTTGCTGTTCTGTCTGACATTCTGGGTGATGAAGATCACCTCGGTGACATGGACTTCAAGGTGGCCGGAGCACAGGATGGTATTTCTGCCCTGCAGATGGACATCAAGATCGAAGGCATCAACGAAGAAATCATGCGTATTGCCCTGGCGCAGGCGCAGGAAGGCCGTCGTTTTATCCTGGCTGAAATGAACAAGGTCCTCGACAAGCCACGCGGTGAAATGTCCGAATTCGCTCCGCGCCTGATGGCCATCAAGGTTCATCCGGACAAGATTCGCGACATCATCGGTAAAGGCGGCGTAACCATTCGTGCCATCACGGAAGAAACCGGCGCCACCATCGATATTGCAGATGATGGTACGGTGACCATCGCCTCGGTTAACAAGGAAGCTGCAGATGCTGCCCGCAAGCGCATTGAGCAGATTACTTCCGATATCGAACCTGGACAGGTTTTCGAAGGCAAGGTCATCAAGATCATGAATTTCGGTGCCTTTGTTACCCTGACCCCTGGTCGTGATGGCCTGGTCCATATTTCCCAGCTGTCAGATGAACGTGTGGAAAATGTGTCCGATGTGGTCAACGAGGGTGATATGGTCAGGGTCAAAGTGCTGGAAGTTGACAAGCAGGGACGTATTCGCCTGTCCATGAAAGCACTGGATACGACTGAGTAAAACCCGCTCTGAGGCATGGCCTTGGGGCCGGCCCATAAGAAGAAAACGCCCGCCAGTCGGGCGTTTTCTTTTTATGGCTTTCTTATATTTAATGAATAAGGTTAGACTCCTGTCATGCCTTTAGTTGAACACCTTAATTTACCTACCTTCCGCCGCCTGCGCGAGCAGGGGCACGAAGTGTTGACACTGGACCGTGCCTTACGGCAGGACATCCGCGAATTGCATATTGGCTTGCTCAATATGATGCCGGATGCGGCGCTGGAAGCCACTGAACGGCAGTTCATCCGCCTGGTCGGTAACTGCAATCGCATTGCTCAATTTTATGTTTATCCGTTTTCCCTGCCGGGATTGCCTCGCGGGGCAGATGCCCAGGCCTATATCGAGCAAAACTACTGCAGCTTTGAATCGCTGCAGGCTGCAGGGCTGGACGCACTGATGATTACCGGTGCCAACGTGATCAACCCGGATTTATCCAAAGAACCGTTTTGGGAGCCATTGACCCAGGTCATGGATTGGGCAGAGGAGAACGTGTCTTCGATTCTGTGCTCCTGTCTGGCCACCCACGCCATTCTGAAATACCGTCATGGCATAGAGCGACGATTGATGCCGCACAAGCGCTGGGGAGTTTACAGTCACAAGATCGCACTCGGAAATCACCCCTTGTTGCGCGATATCAATACCCGGTTCGATGTACCCCATTCACGCTTCAACGATATTTCCAGAGACCAGTTGGAAGCGGCCGGGTTGAGTGTTCTGGCTGAAAGTGACGAAGCTGGCGTACACATGGCAGTCAGCCCCGATGGTTTTCGCGTGGTCTATTTTCAGGGTCACCCGGAATATGACGCCAGCAGCTTGTTGAAGGAATATAAACGGGAGGTCTTGCGCTTTGTGACAGGCGAATTGGATCAGCTACCGCCTTTTCCTGAGAATTACCTTTCTGCAGAAGCACAGGTAAAAGTTGCATCTTTTGTGGAGTTGGCCACCAAATCGCTTGCACAAGGTGGCGCGATACCTTCAATTCTGGAGAACGAGGTTGAGGCTTTATTGGACAATACCTGGGGCGATACCGCCAAAGCGGTGTTCAATAACTGGTTGGGCCTGGTTTATCAATTGACCAATCTGGATCGTCATTTGCAGTACATGCCAGGCACCGACCGGGACGACCCGCTCAAAATCAAATCCTGAAACCTGAACCATTCTTTGACGGTTTCTCTCAGCGGTAACCGGACATTCACGTTACAATTCACTTTGCGGGTTAAGAACGCGCTGAATCAATCAGTGATTTCCCGATGTCTGGAATGGAAAGGTTTTCGATGCATGCAATAATTTTGGCCGCCGGGCGTGGCAGTCGTTTGGCAGAACATAACCCGGATGGACGCCCCAAGTGCCTGCTGGAGATAGGTGGGCGTAGCCTGCTGGCACGCCATCTGGAGTTGCTGCAGGAATTACGCATAAAACGGGTAGACCTGGTCGTGGGCTATGAAGCCGATCAGGTCATTGAGCATGTCGGCGAACTGTTTTCACGACCGGAAGTGGCATTCCACTTCAATCCGCGATTCCAGCAGGGCAGTGTGATCAGTTTGTGGGCGGCACAGGAAACCCTGATGCAGGGTGGTGACACCTTGGTGATGGATGCAGACGTACTTTATCATCCTGAAATCCTCAAACGACTGGTGGCCTCACAACACCCGAATTGCTTTTTGCTGGATCGTGACTTTGTTGCCGGAGACGAGCCCGTCAAGATCGCGGTACAGAACGGCCTGATGGTGGAGTTTCGCAAACAGCTGGACCCGGATTTGGCTTACGAATTCCTCGGAGAGTCGGTAGGCTTTTTCCGCTTCTCAGGGGAAATGAGTGCTCGACTGGCACGCGAATGCGCCCGTTTTGACACGCAAGGCCTGGCCGATGCGCCACACGAAGAAGCACTACGGAATCTTTTGCTGAAGCATCCTGCAGATTTTGGGTTTGAAGATGTCAGTGGTTTATCGTGGATAGAGATCGACTTTCCTGAAGATGTCGTACGGGCAAAAGAAAAAATTCTGCCCGCCATACGACAGGAATTTCCGGGTTTCTGAGTTGCAATCATTGCACATGGCATCGAATCGAATGACGAGTTGAACTATGCAAAAAAAGACTTCACAACTGCGTGCCATGCTGCAATCGGACAAAACCGAATTCATCATGGAGGCACATAACGGTTTATCCGCACGTATCGTTGAAGAAGCCGGCTTCAAGGGCATTTGGGCCTCAGGACTGGCATTGTCTGCACAACACGCCGTGCGGGATAACAATGAACTGAGTTGGACCCAGGTGGTAGACACCCTGGAGTTCATGTCCGATGCGACCAGTATTCCGATCCTGTTGGATGGTGATACCGGCTACGGAGATTTCAACAATATGCGGCGACTGGTTGCCAAACTGGAAACCCGTGATATTGCCGGTGTCTGCATTGAGGACAAGCTGTTTCCCAAAACCAACAGTTTTATCCAGGGCGAGCGACAACCGCTGGAAGAGATTGAAACTTTTTGTGGCAAAATCCAGGCCGGTAAAGAGGCCCAGCGGGACGATGATTTTTGTATCGTGGCACGAGTGGAAGCCTTTATCGCGGGCTGGGGCCTGGATGAAGCCTTGCGTCGAGCAGAGGCTTACAGGCAGGCAGGCGCTGATGCCATCCTGATGCACAGCAAACTGAGCCGGCCCGATGAAATCCTGCAGTTTGCCAACGAGTGGGCCAACCGGAGTCCGCTGGTTATCGTACCCACCAAATATTACGCCACGCCTACCGAGGTGTTCAGGCAGCATGAAATCAGCCTGGTTATCTGGGCCAATCACCTGATTCGCTCCGCCATATCAGCCATGCAGGCGACTGCCCGACAGATTTTTGAAGACGAAACCCTGCTTGAGGTAGAAGGCCAGGTTGCCACTGTGTCGGAAATTTTCCGTTTGCAGGGCTCTGATGAACTGTTGGAAGCCGAGAAGCGTTATGCCCGTAGTGCACGGCCTGAAGTGAAAGCGCTGATACTTGCTGCCAGTCGCGGCAAGGGGCTGGACGAATTGACCAGAGAGTATCCCAAAGTGATGATTCCGGTGGCGGGGAAACCGGTGCTGCGTCGTTTGGTAGACAAGTTCAAAGGCCAGGGGATCAATGAAATCGCCGTCGTTGCCGGCTACAAGGCTGAAGCAATTGACGTGAAGGGTATACAAGTCATTGTCAACCCGCGTTGGGAGGAGACTGGTGAATTGGCTTCGTTGTGCCAGGCAATCGAATTCCTCGAAGACGATACCGTACTGCTGTATGGCGATTTGTTGTTTCGTACTTACATACTCAACAACCTGCTGGATTGGGATGAACCCTTGCTGGCCGTGGTGGATTCTTCTCCACTGGACCAGGCAATTGGCAATACCAATGACCTGGCTTACTGTTCCGCGCCGGATGATCACGCCATGTACCAGCAAAAGGCCAGACTGCAAAAAATCAGTTCTGACACCAGCTGGCAGGGCAGGTCACCCGATGGCCGTTGGATAGGTATGCTGCGTGTTCGGGGTGAGGGTAAACAGCATGTGCTGGATGCACTGCAAGCTTTACAACAACACAGCAACTTCGAACAGATGGGCTTGCCGGATCTGATCAACCAATTGATCGCGCACCAACATGCGCCACAGGCACAATATATATCCGGCCATTGGATGGACATCAATAACCTGCATGACCTGCAGCGTGCTGGAGAATTTGCACAGGGTCAGCATTCATGAGACTGGCGCAAAAATCCGGGTTCGGTATTGGAATTGGCCGACATGATTGAAGCAGCAGATTTCATTACTCCGGCCAAGGCCATGGGTTTCAAAACATGGGCCGGTGTACCTTGTTCCTTTCTTACGCCGTTTATCAACAGTGTGATCGACGATCCGGAAATGACTTATATTTCCTCCGCCAATGAAGGTGATGCGGTGGCTACTGCCAGCGGTGCCGCACTGGGTGGTGAGGCAGCGGTTGCCATGATGCAGAACTCCGGATTGGGCAATGCCATCAGTCCTTTGAGTTCGTTGAACTGGGTATTCCGAATTCCGATACTGTTGATCATCACGCTGCGTGGTGAAGCGGGTTTGGACGATGAACCCCAGCATGAGCTGATGGGGCAGATTACCGGGGATTTGCTGGACAAACTGCAAATCCCCTGGGCGTATTTCCCACGCCATGCCGATGATATTGCCGGCATGTTGGAAGCCGCTCGCTGGCAAATGGAAAGAACAGCAAGACCCTATGCCTTTATCATGCGTAAGGGCTCGGTCGCTCCCGGTAAACTGCAAAGCCAATGGCAGCCAAAGTCGCATGCCAGACCATTCGCGGAACAAGGCAATGTTACAAAAAATGAATTGTTGAGTCGCCAGCAGGTTTTGCAAACCGTGATTGAAAACACACCGTTGAAAGATTCCATCGTCATTGGAACCACTGGTTTTACCGGGCGTGAATTGTTTGCTCTGGATGACCGGCCGAACCAGTTGTATATGGTCGGTTCCATGGGCTGTGCCTCATCTTTTGCGCTGGGTTTGTCACTGGCGCAACCTGCCAAACAGGTCGTGGTGGTAGATGGCGATGGTGCAGCCCTGATGCGCATGGGCAATATGGCCACTATCGGTGCTTATGGCCAACAGAATCTGCAACATCTGCTGTTGGATAATGGCGTACACGACTCCACCGGTGGGCAGGCGACGGTAAGCCGGGGAATGAGTTTTGCCGCCATTGCCAGTGCTTGCGGTTATCTGAATTCTGCAGAAGGGCATTCTCAGGATTTGGTCAAATACGTGCTGGCAAGCCGAACCGGACCCGGGTTTCTGCAGATGCATATCCGCAGGGGCGTGCCTGATAATTTGCCCAGACCCGACCAAAAGCCTGCCGAAGTATGCCGTCGGCTGATGTCACACCTGAACGTGACAACACCCTGGAGCGTGCACTGATTTCTGCAAGATTCAGTGGGTTGGTCAGTGAAGGCGCAGCAGAATACAATAGGCGACTCATTATGCTCTGAATAATGCCGTCCCGGCATTCTCAGAGTAAGCCAAACAAAAAGCGTGGTTTTTGTTTGGCTTCATTTTCAATGATTTACAATCATCGAAAATGGCGGCACATCCATGTGCCGCGTGAAACCCTGAATGAATCAGAGTTTCCCTAATTTATTGCCAGCACCAGGTGTTTGGCTTCGCGTTTGGAAAACCCAGGAGACACAAAACACATGGCCAGTAATCGAGCCGAAAAAATGGGAGAACGCGCCGGGCTTGCGGGCGTTATAGACAGTCTGAGATTCAATGAAATTGCACGGCAAGGCCTGGGTTTGTTGTTACTTCTGGTCTGTGCAATCTTTGCGGAGCCTGCTGGCGAAGACCGGATTTACGCTGGTTTTGCTTTGGCGCTGACAGGCCAGGTGTGGCGCATCTATGCGGCTGGTGTGATTTACAAGAACAAACAACTGGCTACCACAGGCGCTTATTCACTGGTAAGACACCCGCTTTATCTGGGTAATTTTCTCATCCTCACGGGATTCACCCTTGCCTGTGCCAATTGGGTGGTGGTTTTGGTGGTATTGTTTTTCTTCTGGTTCTATTACCCGGCCGCTATCAAGTACGAAGACAGCAAACTGGAACGGATTTTCGAAGATCAGTGGCGTAGCTGGAGTGCTCACACTCCCGCCATGTTTCCAACGCGGCTGGCCTGGAAAGCCAATGCCGATGCCGAGTGGAATGCACGGCAATCCCTGTTGCGCAATGGTGAGTTCATCATCTCGGTATTTATTCTGATTTGTGCTGTTGTGTTGCTGTATCGGGCAGGAATGCTTTGAACACCCTGCCAACGTTCTTGCTGAAGCCAATCTGATTCCGGGGTCCTCATGCGCAGCATACTGTTAAATCCGGGTCCGGTGAGCATATCCGAAGGTGTTCGTCATGCCATGGCGGCAGAAGATTTATGCCATCGTGAGGTCGAGTATTTCGAGCTGCAAGACCAGGTTCGCAGCAAACTCAATGCAGTTTATTCGCTGGACGAAAAACACTGGGTTCCGGTCTTGCTGGGGGGCTCGGGTACCACGGCTCTTGAAGCCATGGTCAGCTCTTTGCTGCCAGTCGATGCACGGGTGTTGGTGCTGGAGAATGGTGTCTATGGTGAACGACTTTCCAATTTGGCCCGCATTCATCAGATTCAAAGCCATGCCATCAAACTGGCCTGGAAAGATGCCTGGCCGCTTGATCAGGTCGAATCAGAGCTGCATTCGGGTGTTTACACCGATGTGTTGGCGGTGCACCATGAAACCACTACCGGGCGGTTAAACCCGGTCAAACAACTGGCAGAACTGTGTGACAAGGCCGGAGTACGTTTGATGCTGGATACGGTCTCCAGTTTTGGCGCAGAAGAAATCCCTTTTGCATCACCGGCACTGATGGCTTGCGCGGCCACCGCCAACAAATGCCTGCACGGAATTCCCGGCTCCTGCATGGTCATGATGCGCCGGGAATCGCTGGAAAATGCAGTGAAACCACCGCGCAGCATGACGCTGGACCTGTCGCTTTGGGCTGACCACCAGCAGCGCCAATCCACACCGTTCACACCGGCGGTCACCAGTATGTTGGCCTTGAACCAGGCGCTGAATGAGCTGTTTGAAGCGGGCGGGCAACCAGCCAGGCGTGCCCGTTATCGGCATCTCGCCAACCGGGTGGCCCAGTGTTTGTCCAGATTGGGGGTTTCTCCCCTGCTGGAAGCGGGCGCCAGCTCCTGTGTCTTGCGCTCCTATTCCTTACCCCCTGGTCTGAGTTATGAACAACTGCACGATGGCCTGAAGCTTCGTGGCTTTATCATTTATGCAGGACAGGGTTCTCTCGCCAGCGAAATGTTCCGGATTTCCACCATGGGTGACATCAGCGACTATGACCTGGGCCGTCTTTTGGCTGCACTTGAGGAAGTGATTGCCTGAAGGCCTGATATAAAGGTCATGGATAAATCCCTGGCAACTTCTGTGCGGTGCAAAAGTGCTAAAATCCCTTTCAATATTGCGTCAAACACAACGAGTCAAGCCATGATTGCCATGCCCGTCAAAACCCTGTCTGCCAGCCTGATTGTGCTTGCAGTGCTGCTGGCCTATGCGCCTGCTGCCCATGCTTATCTGGACCCAAGTACCGGCAGCATGATCGTATCTGCGCTGGTAGGAATTTTTGCTTCCATTGCACTGGCGGTTAAAACCTATTGGTACAAGCTGAAACACCTGTTCCGGCGTTCGAAAAATTCCAGTCCTTCAAAAGACTCCTCCAGCGACAGCTAAGCCGAGCCTTAAGATGTCATTGCTGATGGCTTGGAAAGCCTGGAGACGCTTTCGGCGCCTACCCTGGGAATGGCGCAACCTGGTGTTCTATTCGGAAACGGGCCAGGACTGGCACCAGTTTTCGGGTTTGATTTCCGAGTTGAACACCCGCTTGCAGCGCAAAGTCTGCTATGTGACTTCAGACCGCAATGACCCTGGCCTGGTTTACCAGCACCCGAACTACCAGAGTATTTTCCTGCCCGAAGGCCTGTTCCAGATTGCATTTTTCCAGATGAACCAGACTGATGTATTTGTTTTGACCATGATGGATCTGAACAATTTACAGCTCAAACGATCCCTGCACCCGGTGCACTACGTTTACCTGTTCCACAGCATGGGCAGTACCCATATGGTGGATCACGCCAACTCTTTTGATCACTACGACAGTCTGTTTTGTACCGGGCCGCACCAGATCAAGGAGATTCGCAGACGTGAGGAGTTGAAGGGGCTGCCAGCCAAGCATCTTTTTGATTATGGCCATCCGAGACTGGAACAGGTGCTGCATGAAGGACGGGAATTCCGCCTGGACGCCAGCATGCACGCAAACACTACTGATGAAGCAGTCCATAAGCCGGTCGTATTGATTGCGCCTACCTGGGGTGACAACTCCATCTTCAATGTGTGTGGTGAGGAACTGATCGTGACTTTGTTGGGGGCGAATTTCAAGGTCATCATGCGGCCACATTATCACAGCAATCGCCTGACTCCGGCGGTCATTGAACGGGTTCGCAAACAGTTTGAATCCCATGCGGATTTTGAATACATCGACCGGATGGGTGAAACCCGGTCCCTGTTCTGTTCGGATATTCTGGTCAGTGACTGGTCTGCCATGGCTCTGGAATATTCGCTGGGGCTGGAAAAGCCGGTATTGTTTGTCGATGTGCCGCGGCGCATTCGCAATCCGGACTGGCAAGAGTGGGGTATAGAGCCCATAGAGGCGTCGATCCGTAACCAGGTAGGCGAGATCGTTGCGCCGCATGAATTGGACCTGGCCCCGGAGAAAATCCGGAACCTGTTATCCCGCCGTTCGGAATTTACCGGCCAAATGCGTGAATTGCGGAAGCAATTGGTGTTTCGACTGGGAAGCAGCGTACCGGATGGTGCTGATGAGTTGGTACGTATTGCCGACAACCAGCGCAAGCTCCGTGAAAACAAGGGGCCAGCTCATGTCTGAACCCGGTCGCAAAATGATTTTCCGATGGATGGGCTGGTTCGCCCTGGCCAATGCCCTGGTTCTGGCCGTTGTGGGCCTGCGCTATTTCCAGGGTTTTACCCCCGGTGGTACCGCCCTGTCATGGATTTATTTGCTGCTGGTCTTTCCGGCACATCATGTTTTGCTGGCGGTATTGCCTCTTTTCCTTGTATTGACACCCATCGTCCTGCTACGTCCTTCGCGTCTGCTTGCATCGGCGATTGCCGTTATTTTGTTTGCCGCGATGATTGCGCTGATCAATCTCGACAGCTTGTTATGGTCGCAAAGTCGTTTCCATATCAACGGGCTCACGGTGCAGATCCTGGGGGCATCCAGTTGGGTGTTTGCCGCGGTGATACTGCTGATAGCCTTGTTTTTTGAGTCCATGTTGGCCATCTGGGTCTGGAACTGGGTCAGTTTTAAAAGTAGTCATCAGGGTGGTTTGATCAGCATGCTGGCGATTGTGGCCATACTGGGCTCTCAGCTGATTCATGCCTGGGCAGATGCCGCTTACTATGTGCCGGTGACCAGTGTCGGGCAGCAGTTGCCGGTCTACAAAGGGTTTACCGCCAAGCGTCAATTGGTGCGTTTGGGATTGGTTGATCCGGATGCCAGTCGTGAGCGGGAAGTGGCGCGGCGTCTGTCGAGACAGTTGGATGGTCATGAAACAGTCACACTGAACTATCCCTTGCAGCCCTTGCAGTGTTCCAATGAATCGCCCAGGAATCTGTTGCTGATCATGGCGGACGCCTTGCGTTGGGATAGGGTTAATGAAGTCGACATGCCTTTTCTTAGCCACTACGGGCAAATGCAGGGCCAGCAGTTTCTGCAGCATTTCAGTGGCGGCAATTCGTCGCGCATGGGCGTTTTCAGCCTGTTTTACGGTCTGCCACCGGGCTACTGGAGCAGTTTTGAATCGATGCAGCGCTCGGCAGTGCTGATAGATGAAATGCAACGACAGGGCTATCAGCTGGGGCTGTTCAGTAGTGCCACAATGTACCGGCCGGTCACGCTCGACAGAACCGCATTTGCCAATGTGCCAAACCTGCGTTTACAAACAGAACCGGCCGATGCCCCCTCCTGGCAGCGCGATCAGATCATGTTGCAGGATTGGAAAAACTGGATGATGCAAAGGGATGAGTCCAAACCGTTTTTTGGTTTTTTGTTTTTTGATGCAACCAATGCACAACAATACCCGCCGGAGTTGGAAGCAAACCCCGAATTTCAGCCGGTTGACCAGCAGGAACTGAGCCTGAGGTTTGCCAATTATCGCCGCTCGGCCCGGTTTGTGGATCAACTGATTGAATCGGTTATTGCCGAGCTCGGTGCGTCAGGTCTGGCGGATAATACGGTAGTCGTGATTACCTCGGATCACGGTGAAGAGTTTGATGAAACTGGCGCAGGCCTGCGTAACCACGGTTCGGGCTATACCCGCTACCAGCTTCAGGTCCCTTTGATTATTCACTGGCCTGGTCGCCCGCCAAAAGTGTTTGATAATCGCAGCTCGCATTACGATATTGTTCCGACCCTGATGCAGGATTTGTTGGGGTGTGAGAATGATCCCACCGATTATTCCAGCGGCCACAACCTGTTCGATGCCAGGAGTTGGGATTGGTTGTTGGTGGGCAGCTATTACAACTATGCCGTGCTGGAACCTGATCAGATTACAGTGACATACCCCAATGGTCGGTATGAAGTGCGTGACTGGAATTACCGGATTCTCAGCCAGCCCGAAGTCCGGGGCGATGTACTGATGTCTGTATCTCAGGAAAACTCGCGCTTCTACCGATGAAATCCCGGCTGCCAATCAGAATCCTGATTTTTCTCATTATGATATGGGTCATTGCGGTGACGACTCCGGTATTGGCGATTGAGCTATCCACTGAACAGCTGCAATTGAGTTTTGATGAAAAAGGCCAATTGCTGTCTGCCACAGCCTGTCATCCGGATTGTGAACATCCCCATGCCCGTCATCTGTCCCTGTCGAATGAGACCGGACTGGTCAGCTTTGCCAGCTTTCCGGAAGGGCATTGGGAGCTGAACAAAGAGGACACAGCCGAACAACAGGTACTGATCTTTAAAGGACCGGCCGGCTCTTTCCTGCGCTGGACTGTTCCGGCCCGAGGGTACGGCATAGAACTGGCAACTCAAGGGCTGGGCGAAGTCACTCTGCAGGCTGATGAGTCGTTTCGCGCTCGTGAAGCCCCGGGCTTTGGTGAATGGCTGGAGCAAGTACGCTATCTGGCAATCGACCCAGGTGAGGTGCAACAGATTTCACTGGGGGATTCCGGCGTCCGGGAGGTTGATGCAGAGTGGGTGGGTTTTCGCAGCCGGTTCTGGGCTGTTTTGATGACAGCTGATGATTTGGTTCCCCACACCATTCAAACCGGTGATGGAAATCTGGACCCCAAATTGACCAGCATGGGTGCGGCAGAGAGTACCGCCCTACAGCTATACCTGGGGCCGGTTGAGCGTTCAGCACTGGCTGCCGTAGATGAGTTGTTGCCCGATTTGATGTATGCCGGCCTGTGGTTCTGGTTGCGCTGGATCTGCATATTCCTGGCTTTGCTGTTGGGCTGGATACAGTCCATCGTCTCGGTTTGGGGACTGGCCATCATGCTTTTGTCATTCTGTGTGGGTTTCATGATGTTGCCACTGACCCGCATCGCCGACAGCATGCAGCAGCAGGTTAACCGCACAGAGGCCAGGATGGCTCCCGAATTGGCCCGTATCAAAAAGGAATTCAAGGGCGAGGTGCAAGCTGCAAAAATCATTGCCCTGTATAAAACGGAGCGTGTTCACCCGCTTTACAGCCTCAAAAGCCTGCTGGGTGTGGCCGTGGTCATCCCGGTTTTCATTGGTGCTTTTGATATGCTGGCAGAAAATATCTATTTGATGAACACGTCATTTCTGTGGATCAAGGATTTGTCCCGGCCCGATGAGTTGTTTCAAATACCTTTTGAACTGCCTTTTTTTGGCGCTGGTTTCAATCTTTTGCCCTGGGTAATGACAGGTTTGTCTATCTGGGCCTCCTTATTGCACAAGCCATTGGCTTTACAGGCGGATTTGCGTCAACGGCAGGTTAGAAACATGATCCTGTTGGCGTTTGCGTTCTTTGTGCTGTTTTATACTTTTCCGGCCGGAATGGTCCTGTACTGGACCACCAACAACCTGATATCGGTAGGCAAGAGTGTCTGGGCCGGTATTGTGGCACAGCGTCAACAAGTAAGCGTTTGATCAAGGTGAAAATAAATGTCCGAGCAAAAAATATTAACCCGGGAACAGATTAACAGCTTTCAGCGTGATGGCTTTGTCCTGGTTCGAGGGCTTTATTCTGCAGCGGAAATGCAGGAAATCAGCGCCTGGACAGATGAGGTCGCCGCTTATCCCGAGACGCCCGGGAAGCACATGATGTATTTTGAAACCAGTCAGACGGATGGCAGTCGTATTCTGTGTCGTATTGAGAATTTTGTCCCTTACCATGACGGGTTTGGCCAGCTGATTACCACCCGTCGCATGCAACAGGCCGTTTCAGAGCTGTTCGGTGAAGAAGCGGTTTTGTTCAAAGATAAAATCAACTTCAAATTGCCCGGTGGGGATGGCTTCAAGGAGCATCAGGATGTGCAGGCGGGCTGGGATGAGTATGCAAAAATTCACCTGACCGCCATGTTGGCCATTGATGAAACCAATGCGGAAAACGGCAGCCTGGAGATGCTGCCAGGCCAACATACCAAAGGCCTTCTGGGTAAAAAGTGGGCACCACTCACCGATGAAGATACCGGTGGCCAGGAATATGTTGCAGTGCACTGTAAGCCCGGTGATGCGGTATTTTTTGATTCATTTGCTCCGCATCGATCGGCACCCAACCGTACCCGGCATTCGCGTCGTGTGCTTTACATCACGTACAACAAGCTTGCCGAAGGCGATTCAAGGATGGCCTATTACGCGGCCAAACGACAGAGTTATCCACCCGATATCGAACGTGATCCCGACAAAGATTACAAATTTCGGGTTTAATAGGGATATAGAAATGAAGCCAAACAAAAACCACGCTTTTTGTTTGGCGTACTCTGATAATTCATGGATGAATCATTCAGGGTTTCCTTGACGGAGTCTCTGGCTCAAAATCAGAACAGATGTGCAGGAGAGCACGATGGAAAATATATTCGTTCCCGTTTCACCCGGTGAAGTTCTGGACAAAATCACCATTCTGGAGATCAAGTCAGAACGAATCAAGGATGAAGAAAAGCTGATCAACGTACGTCGGGAGTTGGCCTTGCTCAAAGAGACCTGGGCGCAATCGGTGGTTGAAGACACCGTTATTCGTCAGTTGCACGATCAACTCAAAGAAATCAATGAGACCTTGTGGGATATTGAAGACGACATTCGGGATGAAGAACGCAGCAAAAGATTTGAAGAGCGTTTCATCGAATTGGCAAGAAATGTTTACTTCACCAATGACCGTCGATCGCGGGTAAAGAAAGAGCTGAATCAGCATCTCGGTTCGGAAATTGTTGAAGAGAAATCCTACCAGGATTACTGAACACAGCCTTTTCGATTTTCAGGCTTTTTAAAAGCCGGGCTTGCACCCGGCTTGAACATTCGCATACAATCACCTCTTACTCATTCAGACCGGCGGAGGGAATGGCCCTTTGATGCCGGGGCAACCTTCGAAGTTAACCACTTCGAAAAGGTGCCAATTCCAGCGAGTGACTCAAGTGTTGAGTTGTTCGGGAAATGAGTGGCCAGGCAGCTGTTCTGATGGGCCCGGCCATACTCACCCCACCAGGCGGAATTTCCGGAATGAGGTTTGATTAATCCGGAAAGGTCCGAAAATGCAAAATCTGTATCAACATTACTTAAACATAGCGGAGCCCGCTTCCGTAACGTGTTGTGCTGTATTGTCTCGGCCTCTCCTTAACCTGCTGGCAAAGAGTAAGTGATATGGCGCATTTGAACCAAGAAACCGTTGTAACCCGTTTTGGTGTGAACTGTGATGACAGTCACGGTGCTGTGATACCGCCTTTGTACCTCAGTTCAAATTTTGCATTTCCGAAATTTGCTGAAAAAGGACAGTACGATTACACCCGATCAGGCAACCCAACCCGTGATCACCTGGCCGGAGCCCTGGCGGCTGCGGAAGGTGGTATAGGTGCCGTTATCACAGGATCCGGTATGGCGGCTGTCCATCTGGCTACTCAATTGCTGCAGTCTGGCGATGTGTTGATAGCACCACCGGATTGCTACGGTGGCTGTCACCGCTTGCTCAGCGCAGCCGCAAAAAAATCCCAATTCGACGTGCAATGGGTTCCTTTGTGGGAAACGGATGCTGCGGTAGCGCAAATTGCGGCCATCAAGCCCCGTATGGTTTGGATTGAAACTCCCAGTAATCCTTTGTTGCGCATCACGGATGTTGAGGCAATTGCCACAGCAGCGCATGCCGTGGGGGCATGGGTCGTGGCTGACAACACATTTTTGTCGCCTGCGGGTCAGAATCCGCTGGCTTTGGGCGCGGATATCGTGCTGCACTCGACCACCAAATACATCAACGGGCATTCGGATGTGGTGGGTGGAGCCGTGATCTGCAGCGATGCGGAGCTATTGGAAGAACTGGCCTGGTGGGGAAATTGTCTGGGTTTGACGGGCTCACCGTTTGACAGCTTTCAAACGCTGCGTGGCTTGCGGACCCTGGCGGTGCGTTATCGCCAGCATCAGGAGAATGCCCTGGAGATCGCGGATGCGCTGAATGACAACGATCTGGTTGAAAAAGTCTATTTCCCAGGGCTCAAGGATCACCCCGGCCACGAAATCGCGGCCAAACAACAGCGTGGCTTTGGTGGCATGATCAGTTTTGAACTGGCTGGCAGCTTCAGTGAAATTCCGGTGTTTCTCAATGCCTTGAAGTTGTTTACGCTGGCTGAATCACTGGGCGGGGTTGAGAGCCTGGTTGCACATCCGGCAACCATGACGCATGCGGCCATGTCGGCCGAAGACCAGGCCACCGCAGGCATTAACAACCAATTGCTTCGCTTGTCCGTAGGAATCGAGCACGTAGATGATTTGTTGACTGACCTGGCCAATGGCTTCGCTGCGGTACAGCAATCACGCATCGAAGCTGTTTCTTCTGAAACGTTGGCGCTGCGCAAAGTTGCCTGTTAGGGCGAAAAGCTAAACCCGGCTGCTTGTGCGATTGAAACCGGATTGCCCGTGCCATTCGAGCAGCTTCTTTTTCACCCTGTCGACGCCGACCAGGTCCATAACCCCTGGCACTTCTATGCGGGTACCCCAGCGCAAATCTTCAGCCGCTTTGTTTCGAAATGTCCTGGCGGCCTGGGGAAACTCATCGACACATAAATTCAGGCTGTTGAAAGGGCCGGAGCGGCGCGCCCAGGTCGCGGCATAAAGCCCCAATACCGGTGTTCCCAGCGCATTGGCTATGTGAACCGGTCCGGAGTCAGGCGAAATCAAAAGGTCAGCGGATTGCAACAGTGCT
Organism: uncultured Wenzhouxiangellaceae bacterium; assembly: GCA_964602895.1. Classification (GTDB taxonomy): domain Bacteria; phylum Pseudomonadota; class Gammaproteobacteria; order Xanthomonadales; family SZUA-36; genus JAWXBM01. Next base: position 5,059 of record CAZRTG010000026.1, on the reverse strand, counting down.
TTGGATTGCTCCAGAGTGTCCCGGCCAATCAGGTTTTGACAGGGATACTGCATCCTGTTGCAAATCCCGGCCCCGGTTCTCTGTTCCAAATCACTGGGTCCACCGGAGAGCAGGATGTTGGCACCCAGTTGTTCAATGGCGAAGTCAGCAATTTCTGCATAATGTTCTTCTCGCCAATTACGCAATTCGTGGCTGGAACAGGGGCTGATAACGATATTCGGTTTGCCGGGTTGCCGCCATTGCCTTGCCCATTCCCTGGCCTCCTCTGCAACCGGCAGGTTCCAGACGGGTGGAGTGGTCGGTAGTCCAAGTGCTCTGGCAAATTCCAGAAAGCCTTCAACCTGGTGTTGTCGGGGCATATCTGCCACTTTTTGATTGCTAAACCAGTGATGAAAATCACGTGACCGGCTGCGGTTCCAGCCCAGTCGGATGGGTGCCTTGACCAGAAGAGACAGTAAATTCGCTCTTGCTGCTACTTGCATATGCAACAACACATCAAATTGTCGCTGGTGCAATTGCTGGCGTAGCTGACGCACCGAACCCCAACCACCGCGCTTGTCGAACACCAGCATTTCCACACCTTGCAGTCCGGTCATCAAGCGATGCTCCAGTTTGCCTATGATCCAGGTAAGCCGGGTATCGGGCCAGTGTGTTTGCAAGCCGCGAATGACCGGCAATACATGAGTCGCATCTCCCAGCGCTGATAATCGCAGGATGCAAATGGAATGTGGCGGGTCTGGCAATGGGATCATTGGTTTCTTTCCCGCCCCTCATTGACGCTGAATAGCAGCCAACGCACAATGATGGGCGGTATGGTTGAATGCAGCTGAAATTACTGAAAACAGGTTCCGGGGCCATTGTATACGATGCCAATCGTATCTCGCAGCCTGATGCCAGCCTGTTCGAGCCTGATTTCTGGATTCAGTCCGGCTCGGTAGTTGGCAAGGCTGCCGGACGTGGAAACGCGCTGATGTTGGACACACCTTATGGTCCAGCGGTATTGCGTCAGTACCTGCGAGGTGGTGGTGCAGCAAAAATCAGCCGCGACCGTTACCTTTTTCTTGGCTACTCACGTTCAAGGTCGATAGCAGAAGCCCATATCACAACCAGATTGGCTGCTCTTGGTTTACCCGTTCCTCAGGTCCTTGCAGCTATCTGCCAGCGAAATGGATTGTGTTATTCAGCTGCGCTATTGACACAACGAATTCCGGATGCCACGCCATTGGCAGATTTGCTGTCGCAATATCCGAGTGAAAATCCAATGTGGCTGAATATAGGGCGCTGCATACGTCGCTTTCACAAAGCGGGCGTGTATCATGCTGATCTGAATGCGCGAAATATCCTGGTTGATGGCGGCAAGAAAATCTGGCTGATTGACTTTGATCGTGGCCGTTTTCTTGAACCCAATAGCAACCGGCTGAAAAGTAACCTGCAGCGGTTGCTGCGCTCTTTACGCAAGCAAGAGTCTGTTTCAGCAGAATACCTGGATAATTGCTGGCAGCAGGTGATACTTGGTTACCAGAGCGACTGACAGCCAAACCAATTGGGCCAATACAACTGAAGTGGAATGATTTACTGTGTGGCGTAGAAAAGCCAAAGCCAAAGACTCCAACCCCAATGCAGAAACCAAACCGTCTCTGCGTGTGGTTGAGTCCAGCCGGTTGGTGTTGGTTGCGGCCAATGCAGATTTGGTACAGTCTGATTTGGAAGGTGTAAGGCCTTTGAGTGATATGCTGGACGCGCAGGTACCTGAAAACTGGCCTCCGGAACTGTATGACCGGGAAGCTATGGAGTTTGCGCTGCGCATGCTCGAAGATACTACCGTGCCAGGCTGGTCTTTCTGGTATTTAATAAAACGTTCAGAAAACTCACCTCAATTGGTCGGTATTTGCGGTTTCAAAGGCCGACCTGATGCAAAGGGATCGGTTGAAATCGGCTATTCTATAATCCCGCAATTTCGCAATCAGGGATATGCGTCAGAAGCGGTTGATCGCCTGGTTCGCTGGGCTTTCAGCCATCAAACCGTGCAAGAAGTGAGTGCAGAAACCTTGCCGTATCTGCAGTCGTCCATTCGTGTTATGAAAAAGAACGGCTTCGATTTTGTCGGAGCCGGTTCGGAACTAGGAGTCGTCCGTTATGCTGTGCAACGTCCAGACCGGCGTTAAGAAGGCAGTTGTCAAATCCGTCATTGTGTTGACCCTGCTTTTAAGCAGCGGCGCCCATGCCGGTGTCGTGCTGCAACAATTGGCCAATGAAGGATTTATTATCGGAGATGGCGAGTCCACCCGCGTCATGGTCGACGGTATGGTAGCCGAACCTTATTCCGTTTATGGCGGCTTACCGGCTGATCTCATACCCGCATTCAGTAATGCCAGTGGTCCGTTTGCAAAAATAAATCTGGTTTTGGTCAGTCATCAGCACCACGATCACAATCAACCCAGTCATGCCTGCAACTTCATTCAGAACAGCGTTGGCATACTGGCTACATCGCAGCAGGTTGTCGATCTGATGCGTGAGAAATGTCGCCAATTTGTACTCTCCAGCCCCAGGATTCAGATCATAGATCCCCTGTATGGGGAACCCGTTAATCTGCAGGTTGGTGATGCAAGTGTCAGTATTTTTCTACTCAGCCATGGTGGCGGCAAGTACGCATCACTGAAGAATTTTGGGCATTTAATCGAATTGGGTGGTATGCGGGTATTGCATATTGGTGATGCCGCTATGGAGGCTGCAGATTTCAATACGGCCGCAGTTGCCGATATGAAAGTGGATATTGCATTAATCCCATTCTGGTATTTTCAGCCAGGACCCGGCGGTGGCATGCTTCGACGCTATCTGACAGCCAAACACATGGTGGCCACTCACATCCCTCCGGGTGAAATGGCGGAAGTAAAAGAGTATCTGCAGGTTGAGTACCCCAATGTAATCATCCTGGAAAACCCCATGGATGAGATTCGCTTCGAAAATTGATGCGCACTGATTGATCAGTCTGCTGTTTGTTCGCACAAATGATCCAGTCTGAGTTCTTCGGTGTTGCGTAACTGCAATTGGCTATACCGGGACTGCAGTTCCGCTTCATTGTTGACGATATATTGCTGGGGCGCCCTTTCGTAATCCGTACAGAAAGTCTGCAGCGTTTCCCGCATATGAGGATAGAGCAGATTATCATAGTGATTGATGTTCAATGCCTCATCCCAGTAAGCATTGACATGATCGGCAAAGGTGAATTTTCGCTGGATGATCCAGCCGCCATTTTTCCAGGCCAAAATGGCGGGCTTGCCAGCGACCACATCGTCTTCGAACAGACCGCGGTAAAACAAATAGCCTTCGTAGTTGGCGACCAGATCAGCGTTGGAATACACTCCGGTTGTCATTTGCCCGAACAGTGCACGCTCGGTGTACGCCGAGTGCTCTGCGGCCTTGGCTTCATCGTGATAGTGCAAATAGCGACGATAGAACTTGCGCCCCTGCGAAAAGAAATGCCCCAGTTTGTCGGTGCCAATCAGTTGATTGTTCAGTTTGATGGTTGGGCCAACACCAAACAGCGCAGCCACCCGAATAGCCCACAAGGGTTGGCCCTGGTAAATGGAATCACGTCGATCGGATTGCAGGCGATCTACGTCCGGTGATTTCATGGCCATGCGTTCAATTTTGTCTACCCAGTGACGCCCACCCAAAGCATGGTAAATCTTATTGACCATCTGCCATTCATCTTCCGGTCCCTTCCAGCGACTGCATATGTCGCTCAGAGTCTGATTAACCATGTCATCGAGCACCGCTGTGGAGTCATCAATAACCTCAAGTCGGTGACTGAACTGATCCGTTTCGTAGGCAGCCACCCACGTCGACCATAAAAGCAGGCCGATTAGAGCCGTTACCAGTAGTTTTGTCATCATCCGGGTCTCAGCCCGGATACGGCTTAAAAGCGATAAGTGAAATTAAACAAGGTGTGATCGCGATCACCGAAACCGAGCTCCAGATACAAAGTTGCTTTTGGGCTGAAGGCATGCCCTACACCAACGGCCGTATTCCATTTGGAAGATCCTTCCAATACCACTGCAAAAGGAATTTCACCCAGACCAGGCAAGGCCAGACTGCCGGAATGGTCCTCTTCGGTGTCCAGGTACATGCCGCCCAACCAGAAAGTCCACTGATCTTTAATCAGTCCAATGCGTGGTTGCGCCGTAAAAGAACTGATTGAAGAATCGAAATCACCACTGAGACTGGCGTCTGTCCAGACAGTTGTCAGTGTTGTAAACCAGTGTTCGCCACCATAGGCCAGGGTAAATCCGGCTCCATACACCGTGCCGTCGTATTCAACATTCAATTTGCCCAGCGGAAATGGCAGCCCCGGGACGGGTACATTGCTCAGATCTACAACGGTATCTGCATCAATTCTCCCCAGGATGCCAAATATATTCAGAAAAGGGGTAAGCCATACGTCAAATTTCAGGTCGTAATGTTGCAGATCGTTCTGTACATCAAGCTGGGAAGGGTCGGGTATCACTACCCCCGGCAGTTGGAATTCCAGGCTTTTGATTTTGTACTGCTGCTCCATGGTCAGGAAGTCCACTCCCACACCCCAGGGCTCAACAAATTCACGACCATTCAACAAGTGCTTCATGTAGGGAAGGCCGGATTCGGCACTTGCGCTGAAAGGGCAAAGCATCATGAGTAGTAAAATAATTTTTTTCATTTTTGCAGTTCTCCCGGATTATTTTTTTATTCAATTTCTGCAGTTGCATCAATAGTATATCGATTGTTGCAGAATATTTGCTCGGAAATGCCAGTTCCGAGTACCGGCATTCAATGTACAGGTGGTATTCCGGTTGAGGAAGGCCTTGCGTAAAAGCGGGCAGGCTGCCTGGACCAGAATAGCTCGCTGAATTGTATCAATGAGGTTTGGTGGACCTCGTTCTATACCACTTCAGATAAACAAACCAACCGATCAGACAGACTCCGGCCCAAATGTGAACAATGCCGGCCGCATTTCCATGTTTCCAGCTTGAAGTCATGGCGATGGCGTCACCCAGTCCACAAATGCTGCTGAATGAAATGT
>CAZRTG010000025.1:22160-29483 GCA_964602895.1 uncultured Wenzhouxiangellaceae bacterium | reverse complement strand
AGCGAGCCATGCTCGCGATTCAACCCGGTCGGCAGCGTGGCTGCCTCCTACAATCTGTTTGGGAGCCGCAATTGAGCTCACCTCCTGCGCACACTACAATCCATACTCAATATCGGAGACAATAAAAAACCATGTCAAAAGATACAGTTCAACAACGCGCGCAGGAATTGATCGCCGCCGGAAATTATTTGCACAGCCATGACTGCGTACCGGCCACCAGTGGCAACCTGTCTGCCCGGGTGGATGATGAACGTATTGCGATCACGGTTTCCGGTTGCCACAAAGGCCACCTCACCGCTGCTGACATCATGCTGGTCGACCCGTCAGGCAAGTCGCTGGATAGCAGAAAACCCTCGGCTGAAACTTTGTTGCACACCACTTTGTACGCTCGTTACCCCGGCCTGGGCTCGGTGTTACACAGTCACTCGCCTGCCGCGGTGCTGGCGTCAAGGTTGTTTGGCGATGCCGTCATCCTCGAAGACTACGAACTGCTCAAAGCCTTGCACGGAATCACCACGCATGAATCCACCGTGGTCTTGCCGATTTTCGACAACGATCAGGATATCAGCCGTTTGGCAGATGAAGTGGAAGGTTATCTGTCGGCCAATGATGAGGCGCAAACCAGTTGCTATGGTTACATCATCGCTGGCCATGGCCTGTACACTTGGGGAGAGTCAGTCGAGGAGGCACAGCGTCATATGGAAGCATTGGAGTTTTTGCTGAATATTGAAAACCGTTTATACGGAGTAAAGAAACCATGAGCTTGCTGGTCATCTTTCCCAATGCCCAAGCTGCGCAAGCAGAAATTATTCGCGATGCGACTTCGATTACGCAACGGCTGGATGCCATCGGCGTGCAGTTTGAACGTTGGGATGCCAATCAGCCGTTAACGAATAACGCCGATCAGGAAACCATTCTGGATGCCTATCGTGAACCGGTGACGCGACTCAAGGCCAAACACGGTTTCCAGTCAGCGGATGTGATCAGCGTGGGTCCGGATTTTCCGGACAAAGTCGCCTTACGACAGAAGTTTCTCTCGGAACATATCCACAGTGATTTCGAGGTACGGTTTTTCGTTGGCGGTCATGGCTTGTTTTATCTGCACCCGAATGAACATGTCTATGCGGTTTATTGCCAGCAGGGTGATCTGATCAGCGTTCCCGCCAATACGCCGCACTGGTTTGATACCGGAGCCGAGCCCAACCTCAAAGCGATTCGTTTGTTCACCACGCCCGAGGGATGGGTAGCGCAATACACCCATAACCCCATCGCTGACGGGCTGCCAAATATGGAGGAGTTCTTGGCGCAATACGCTTCTACGCCTTCATGATCCGCGCCATCGTAACCGACATCGAAGGCACCACCTCCTCGCTGTCCTTCGTCAAGGATGTGTTGTTTCCCTATGCACGTGAACGCCTGCCTGAATTTGTACGTACGCATGCAGGTGATGCCCGGGTTCGGGAATTGCTGGACCAGGTCAGCGCAGTGGCCGCTGAAGACTTGAGCGATGAGCAGGCCATTGCCCGGCTGTGCCAATGGATAGACGAAGACCGCAAAATCACCCCATTGAAAGCCCTGCAGGGTTTGATCTGGGAAGCCGGTTACCACAATGGTGATTTCACCGGACATGTTTACGCTGATGCCACGGAGTGTTTGCGGCGCTGGCATGAACAGGGCTTGCGTTTGTATGTCTATTCTTCCGGCTCGGAATACGCACAAAAACTGTTGTTTGGCCACAGTGATGCCGGGGATCTGACGCCACTTTTCAGTGGCTATTTTGATACACAGGTGGGTGCCAAACAGGAGGTTGAATCCTACCGTCAGATCGCTGCAGCATTGAATTTGCCTGCCGCAGAGATTCTGTTTCTGTCCGATATCGAAGCCGAACTGGATGCGGCGGCGGCGGCTGGCATGGCAACTGTCTGGCTGGTGCGCGAGGGGGAACTGAATGCAGCTGCGAGGCACAAACAGGTACCAGATTTCCAACACATTGAAATTGAGAAAGCACTTTGAATATTTATCTGATACGCCACGGCGAAGCAGCCGAAAAATGGCATCAAGCCGACGACCCGGGCTTGAGTGAGTTGGGTCGCCAGCAAGCTGCAAAAACCGCACAGCTACTGCTGCCACGGCTCGGGCCGGAGGTACGTCTGATCAGCAGCCCCATGCTGCGTGCGCGTGAAACCGCTCAACCACTGGCTGATGCCTTGGGCGCCGAGCCCGTCATCGTGGAAACCTTCCGTGAAATCCCCACACCGGTGGATAAAGCTGATCGGCATGAATGGTTGCGCAGCATCGCGCCGCAAAGTTGGCAACAACAACACGTCATGGTGCAGGACTGGCGCAAGGCCTTATTGGCAGAGTTGGAGAGTGTCAGAGAGCACACCGTGGTGTTTACCCACTTCATGGTACTCAACGCCATCGTCAGCTTCTTGCAGCAACGTGACCGTGTGATCTGTTTCCGGCCGGCCAACGCCTCGGTCACCACGGTGCAGTGGTCGGGAGATACGCTGCAATTACTTGAGCTCGGACACCAAATGGAATCCCGCATTAACTGAAAAAAGGAAAAAAGGGGACGGGGCAAATTAAACGGCATTTAATTTGCCCCGTCCCCTTTTTCAGTCCCCTTTTTCAGACCAAATCCATTTGTGTGGCAGCCTGATGCAAAGCACGATCCTTGGTCCACAAGCTGGCTGGCGTGCTGAGAGCCGTTGCGGCCAGAAGGTGTGCATCCACATAGCCAAGGCCAACACCCATCAAACGATATCGCTCAATAAAGGCGATTACTTCATCATCACCAGCCATCACTGCAGCAGGCAGATTGCCCAGCATAGCCAACACAGCACTGCGGTTCTGCAGATTTCCACAAGCCAGTTCACCCCTGACAAACGGGTGCATCAGAACCAGGCTGTTTTCCAGTAGTTCGACCAGTTGCGCTTCACCCTTTCTGAAATGATCAATCCAGACAGAGGTATCTACCAGCACCATTCCGGATCAGCCTTTGGCGGCCCGACGTCGAGGCACTGCTTTTAACTGCGGATCGCTGCCACCCAGGCGAGCCAGGCGCCGCGCGCTTTCACGCTCAATCAGTGCCTGCAGACCGGCACGCACCAGCTCTGCTTTACCACTCAGGCCAGTTAAACGCTGAGCAACTGCCAGCAAATCCTCATCGATATTCAGTGTGGTACGCACTGATTATCTCCCGTGAGTATATGCACGCAATAATACATCATTTGATGTTATATTATGTGCCTCATGGTCGCCAAGCCTTATCTGATTGTCCGAGAATCAGTATCGAACAGAAATACAAATTGTTCATCGGCATTCTGCCCCGGCAAACGTAGGAAAAGCACTGATAAAAAAGGGGACGGGGCAAATTAATCGTCGTTTAATTTGCCCCGTCCCCTTTTTCGTCCCCTTTTTTCAGCAGGCGCATCAGGATTAGGCTGGTTACCAGACCCAGCGCTGCAAAAGACGCCAGGAACCAGAAGTAGTGCTGATGGCCGATCAAACCCGGTGAACGATCCAGCAACACCCCGCCAACATAGCTGACGAACACGTCTGGCGAATAGCCGATTACCGACACCACGCCCACGGCTGTGCCGGTAGCCACCGCCGGTATGTGGGCATCCTCCAACAGGGCGTAATACAGGGAGCGCAAGCCGAACATTGCCGCACCACCGATCAGGATATTGCTCAGCAAAATCCAGACCGCACCAGGCGCCGGGGTGTACATGGCAAAAAACAACTGAGATACCAGCAGGGTGACAAAGCAGACCACCGTCATGCGGGTTACCTGATAGCGGTCACCCAGCAAGCCCAAGCCCAACGCACCCACGGGTCGCATCCATGAGCCCAGAGCCACCAGTTGTGAAGCTTCAACCTGATTCAGCCCAAACACCTGCACCGCGTACAACGAATAATTATCGAAGCCCTTATAGGCAACGTAGGCACAGAACACGATCACCGAGATCAGCCACACAGCCGGCAGGCGAAGGGCACGCATCAGGTGCGCGCCCAGACTTACCCTTGCCGGTTGCCATTTTTCAAAGTGCCGTTTGACGCCGTCGCCGCGGTCGGCCATGGCGTACCAGACAAACACACCGGACAAGGCGGTAATCGCGGAATACGCCAGGATTACCATGCGCAAAGCGGCATTGCGGTCGGCCATGTCGGCCGCAATGATGCCATCGGGGAACAGGAATCCAAAAATCAAGGCGGCCGCAGAGGCCAGGGCAGCAGAGAACACCCCGCGACCCGCATCCAGCCAACCAAACGCCTGGCCTTGTGACCGGTCGCTACCCCACTCGCGGGTGGTACGAATCAGGGCCGCCCAGAACAGCAATATGGTGGTAAGTCCAAAAAAACCCCACACCAGAACGGCGCCGACAAACCCCGGCATCGTAGCCAGGTACAGCCCGCCTGCAGCCGTGCTGAACAACGACACCGCCAACAATGAGCGGGCAGAAAAGCGATCGGCCAGTGGCCCACTTGGAAAATACGCCAACACTCCGACAATGCCATAAGCCGCCTGAACCGTACCCAGCTCGGTGTTGGTCAGGTCGAACACATCCAGCACCGTGGGCCGGAAAAACCGCGTGATGTGAAACGGCAGTGCATAGACCGCCTCTCCGGCCACAATAAGACCGAGCATGTACAGAATCCGATGGTGTGTTTTGCTCAGAACGGGTCAATACTCCCGCACCACACCCGCATGTTCACGCGACAGATGCAGCACATCCTTTTCCTCGTTGTATTCGGTGGAAGTAATTTCGAACAGGCCCAACAGGGTGTGGAAAATATAATCATGCGTCAGCGGTGTGTCGCGGATTTCACGCAATGCCGGGATCGGCGCATCATGATAGGCCTTGCCAAACCACATGATCATGGGCACTTCGGTCTGTTCATGGGGCGCGATCCAGTAAGGCAGCCCGTGCAAATAAACGCCCTTTTCACCCAATGATTCACCATGATCACTGGCATAAAGCATACCGGTTTCAAAACGGTCATCATTGGCTTTGAGTAAATTAATGACTTCACCAATGAAATGATCGGTGTAAAGGATGGTGTTGTCATAGGTGTTGCTGATCTGTTCCTGAGTGCAGTTATCCAGCTGATTGCTGTCGCAAGTGGGCGTAAACACCCGGAACTCCTCAGGATAACGTTTGTAATAGGCCGGCCCGTGGCTGCCCATCTGGTGCAGAATGATGAACACATCGCCTTCGGCATGTGCATCAATGTATTCCTGCAAGCCCGCCAGCATGCCCACATCGCGGCATTCGACATCACAAACCGGGTTGTTTTCCGGGCTGCGAAAGTCTTCGAACACAATGCGGTTGGCTACGCCTTTGGAGTCGGAATTGTTGTCGCGCCACAATACGCGCACCCCGGCATGGTCCAACACATCCAGTACATTTTGCGTTGATGCGGCTTCAGCATTGCTGAAGTCTTCACGGTCTTCACGGTCAAACATGCACGGCACCGATACTGCCGTTGATGTACCGCAGGCCTGTACATGACTGAAGCTGATCACCTCTTCCTGTCCCATACGCGGGTTGGTTTGACGTTGATAACCGTTGACAGAAAAACGATCGGCGCGCGCCGTTTCGCCCAGTACCATGATGATGAGTTCACGATCGATGTCGGCAGCCGGGATATGGGCATCGGTACCGATCGCGGTGACATCCACCGGCGCGCTGACCCTGGCTTTATGACCCCACTGGTAAACCGCATGTATCGGCGTCAGGGGATTGGCGTAATAGCGCAAAATCTTGTGCTCGCGCACAAAACTGGCGAAAAATGAACTGAATATCAGAATGATGGCCAGCGCAACCACCGAGGTGACCCCTGCCAGTTTGAGTCGCGACAGACAGGCTTTGCCAAACGATTCAGGTTGGATCGGTAAATCCCAGATCAGATACGAAGGCACCAAACCCATCAGCATCACATACATGACAAAGCGCGGCGTTATCAGGTCTCCTGATTCAGCGGTGTTGGTGGCCAGTGCGTTCATCAGCATGTCGCTGTCGATCACGATATTGTAGGTATCCATGAAATAGGCCGTCACAGCCGAAATCAGAAACAACACCATCAGTGACGGTTTGAGAATATAACGGGAAGAAAACAGCAGCAGGAACAGGATGATCACACACAGTAAAACCACGCCCAGTGCAACCAGATGCAGGCCCGCATTGGGCTGACCGGTGAAGGTGCTCGCCAGATTACGGAAAAAGGCGACATTGGCGAACACGGTAAGGAACAGTGCCGAAATCAATACCAGTTTGATGGCGCTTATCTGTGTTTTCATGATTCTGCTTCACCGAATGTGGGTTCCGTGCGTATCGACGATGTTCCGGACCGGGCCGGGTTGTTGTGCTTGATGGGCTCCGGCCAGCGACCGGGCCGGAACAACAGGAACAGGCCCAGGGCACCAAACCAGCAGGTGCTTAACGTCCACAAATCATGTGACAGGAAATGCGCTCCACGGGACTGCTGGCCCAGGGCAAATACCCAGCCCACCACCAGGCCGGGTATCAAAAAACGGGCAGGGTGCTTCACAAACGGCAGAGCAGCAAAGTACATGGCCAACAGTATAAAGCCGCCGGAGGCGTGTCCGGCGGGGAAACAATGGCCAAGCCCGGTGGCACCAAACGTATGATCGAAAGTACGTACATAAGGCAGGTCACCACCGTAGCGGATCAAGTCCCAGGGGCAATCTACCGGGCTGATGCGTTTGAATGTTGCAATCATGGCCGGCACTACCGCCATGGCGGTGAGCAGATAAGTCATTGGCGCGCGCCAATGACGCAAACCTGGCCGGAAAAAACTGAGGATGATCAGCGTGAGTGCCGACAGACCAATACCGATGACCATCTGTTTGCCGTGGTGATGAATCAGCTCATAGCTGACCCAGTGACTGCGCCAGGCCCATTGACCCCCTTGCAGCGCATACCAGCGATCAGCCACCCACAAATCCAGCTGGGAATGTTCCATGGAAAACAGAACAGCCGCCGCCAGGAGCAAAGGCACATATAAATGCCAGACCCAGAAGCGTTGACCGGGTTGCCAGCCGGTTGGTGGCAAATGAGGCTTTACCATAGAGAACATAGCCTAGCGGAGATTAGGGGTGAAAATTACGCTATCCAGTATGAAATCTTCGTAAGTATTTTGGAAATTTTTTAATATTGCAGGAGGCAGCAAGCCATGCTGTGGGAGCGACCCACGGTCGCGAACCGGTGATGGTCGGCAGCATGGCTGCCTCCTACAGCGGCAGCAAGCCATGCTGTGGGAGCGACCCACGGTCGCGAACCGGTGATGGTCGGC
>CAZRTG010000025.1:0-22060 GCA_964602895.1 uncultured Wenzhouxiangellaceae bacterium | reverse complement strand
AGCATGGCTGCCTCCTACAGAACCCCCCACAACAGTATGGTCTACATACCCACATTCAGCCGCAGCCAGAACGAGGTGCCAAACAATCGATAGGTTGCAACGTCGGTATTGGCTTCATCGGCATTGACAAAAAATGGTGGTGACTCGTCGGTGAGGTTATCGACGCCGGCAGCGATCTGCAGGGATTCACTGAAAGCATAAGCTGCAAACAGGTCCTGGTAAATCCGACCGGAAACTTCATGCACCGTGCCCGGATAAAGCTCGCCACCGGATTCTTCCAGCGAGCCTATCCATTGCGCCTGGTAGCCCAGCTGCCATGGCCCATGATTCCAGTTCAGGCTGTACTGGCCGCGCCAACGGGGGATAGCACCCAATGAGCCCATATCGTATTCGCCTGCACCGACGAAAGGGTCTGCCCCTGCAAAGGCCACCAGATCCCGCTCGCCCAGGTAACTCAGCAGTAACCGATGGCTGAAGTCACCGCCCCAGCCCGGGTGTGCGTATTGGGCATCGAGGTCGATGCCTTTGGCGGTCTCCGTCGCCAGGTTCTGCAGCCGGGCGTTGACTTGAGTGATGCCGCCTTCCGCATTCCGGTCTATGCGACCACAGAATTCGGCTTGGTCGGTATTGAGACATTGCTGCAGAATGCTGTTGGCACTCAAAGCAGCGATACCGTGATCAATCCTGATGTCGAAATAATCGATGCTGAGCAACAACCCGGATAGCCATTGGAGGCTATAGGTCAGGCCGATACTGAAGGTATCGGCGAGCTCCGGACCCAAGTCGGCATTGCCACCACCGAGCACCGGTGTTTCCTGGCCGTTCTGGGTAAAACCGCCATCTGCGGGAACACCCTGGGCAATGCAGCGATCGATTTGTACTGAATTGAGTTGTGAAAAATTCGCACAGGGATCCTCAATGATGGGGTTGGATTGGCTCATCCCGCCAAACAACTCGCGTACATTGGGGGCGCGGAATGCTTCTGTATAGGCCGCGCGGAATTGCAAGCTGGTTACGGGTTGGTAATGAACCCCGGCTTCCACTAGCCATTCGGTATCAAAATTCGAGAAATCCACCCACCGGGTGCCGAAATCCACGCTCAAGTCCTGGGCCATGGGTGCATCTGCCAACAGCGGAATACCGATTTCTGCGTAAGCCTCGTGGCTTTGAAAGCTGCCACGCGTGATCGAGCGTGCGCTGCCGGTGGTATTGCCCAACACGGTTTGCGGGTCGGGCACATCGGCAGCAGACTCATCCCGATACTCATAACCAAAAGCCAGCCCCAGCGGCCCCGCCGGCAATTCCCAGGGGTTGCCACTGATATTGGCACTGAACACCTGCTGGTCGTTGTAGCCACTGTCGTGCAGGTCGGTGCCAACAAAATCCAGCATTTCTCGGGTGATACTGCCCACCGGGCCAAACACATTCATGGGTACACAGGCGGCAATGGGCGCCGCAGCGGTGCCACAAACGGCGGTTCCCGCTGTATCAAAGAAAGATGGCCCCACCGCGAGCCGCAACTGACTGTCGAGCAGGTCACCGGTTTGCAGCTGGTCGGTTTCATTGCGTGCGATATTTACGCTGGCATCCCAGAACCACAGGTCTGCCAGCGTGCCATCAGCGCCTAAAACCAATCGCCAGGCATCATTGTCCTGCGAAAAGGTGCGTGGCCCCGCCTCAATCAGGCGGCGACGGGAATCGGTGATTTTTTCCCTGAACGGGTTAAAGGCATTGTCCGCGCTGATGGCAACATCCACTTCCCGATTGGTGAAAAACGGCAATGGCGCAAGTTGCTGGCTCGAATTGCGGCTATGGTAAAACGCCTCACCAAACAGATTGACGGTGGCAGACAATTCCAATCTGCCCTGGGCAAACAATGACAAACGTTCTGATGCCTGTCGCAGATCTTCATAGGGATTGAAATTGAACCGATCAGCATCGGTAAAACGTTTGAAATCTGCTATCGAGGTACCTTGTGCACCCTCACGCAGTGTCATGCGACCCAAGCTGGTGCGGTGGTTGCCCCAGGGTGGCGCGGAACTGCCGAAGGGGACTACTTCATTGTCCGGCCCCGAAACCGTAACGATATCGCTGGACCAATCACGCTCGCCCTTGCCCAATGAAGGCTGGTCCGAGTACTCGACGCCCAGGAAAAAACGGCCTCTATCCAGGCTTTTACCGAAAACCGCACTCAAGGAATAGCGTTCGGCATCACCCCGACTGCTGATGCTGCCCAGGGCCTGCAAGTCCACCCCTTCGGTCTGCGTTTTGGTGATGATATTGACCACGCCGGCCACTGCATCGGCACCGTATTCCACCGAAGCACCGGCTTTGAATATTTCCACCCGCTCCACGATGGCCAGCGGGATCATGCTGATATCCACCACGCCACTGGCACCATTGCCACCAGGCACAAAACGGCGACCGTTCAGCAACACCAGGGTTCGTTCCGGACCCAGGCCGCGTAATTCGACAGTCGAGATGCCACGCGACAAACCACCACCTTCACCCCGCATGCTGGTACTGGTGTTCATGGGCGATCCGGTCAGAAAAGGTATTTCCTGCAGGAAATCACCCAGCGATTCGAGGCCTGAATTGATAATGGCTTCGCGGTCCAGCACCGAGAGTGGAAAAGCACCTTCGGCATAGGCATTGCGCAAGCGGGTACCGGTGACACTCACCAGCTCCAGCGCCGTACTTTCGGCATTTTCCTGTGCCTGCGAAAGACTGCTCGCCATGGCACCGAGCAAAAGGACCGTACACATGGTGAGTCCGGGTTTCACTTCGCTCAGCTTCAGGATTGGCGGCAGACTTTACGTTCCCAAATTGCCTGCAGTTACAGCTTCACCAATAATTCGGCATTCTTTTCCAGTGCGCTGAACAGCGTTTGTATATCGGTATCGTTATTGTAGAAATGTGGTGATACGCGCAGGTTGTTGTCACGATCGGATACCACTATGCCCTGCTCGCCCAGTCTTTTTACCAACAAGGGCGCATCGGTACAGGCAATGGCCATCATGGCACCGTGCCTGTTCGCTGCAACTGGGGTACTCAGTTTCCAGCCACGGTTTTGGGCCTCTGCAGCCACTTGCGAAGTGAGATGCGCGACCTGTTGGAATACCCGTTCAAGGTCAATGCCCATCAGGTATTCAATGCCTGCGGTGCAGGCATAAAGACCACTGACATTGGGTGTGCCTGATTCAAAACGTCGCGCCACACGCGCGGGATCGTTGTGGTAAATATCCATGGCATGGACATCCTCCTGGGCAAACCAACCCGAAGTCGTTGGCACTGCTGGTTCGCTTTCACTGTTACGCACATACATGAAAGCCAGTCCGGCCGTACCGAGCAGATACTTGAGACAGCCTCCGGCAATAAAATCCGCGCCCAGCTTTGTTGCAGACAGCGGCGTAGAGCCAATCGCCTGATAGGCGTCCACCAGCACTTTGGCGCCCCGCTCATGGGCCAGTTGGATGATGGGTTTTAAATCGGTTTTGACCCCATTGCG
Source organism: uncultured Wenzhouxiangellaceae bacterium (assembly GCA_964602895.1). Lineage (GTDB taxonomy): Bacteria > Pseudomonadota > Gammaproteobacteria > Xanthomonadales > SZUA-36 > JAWXBM01. The sequence continues at coordinate 18,552 of CAZRTG010000025.1, read as the reverse complement.
ATAGCAAACATAAGGTACCGAAACCAGTAAGGTGCGCTCATCGATCAACTCATCAAACAGAGCCAATGGCAGTTCGGTTCCGCTGGCATCTGCTGCCACACGCACGACGCGCAGACCGCGCCGCTGCTGTGCCAGCCAGATCTGCGAGGTGGTTGGAAAATCAAAATCCGTAACCACAATGGTGTCGCGATCACCTTGAGGAAACAGACTGGAGGCCAGAGTGTTCACCGATTCTGACAATGAAGAGGAAATGCTCACATCGGCTGCTGAACAATCCAGCAAACGGGCGGTCACTGCACGCATTTCTTCCAGCTTGCCAACCCAATGCTCCCAGTGAGAACCCACCCTGTGCCGCGTTTGCAGATAATCGTTAAAGGCTTTTTCCACCGCATGACACAACACGCCATAAGAACAGCTGTTGAGATAAGTCTTGCTGGCAAAAAGGGGGAAATCCTGCCGAATCAGTGCGATTTCCTGATCTGAAAAACCGGCTTTATTTACTTCGTTCAACACGTTTGTGCTCCCTGGTATTATTTTATTACGAATGGCTTCAAATCATGTCCGAGTATGCCGCGCTTGCAAGCAGGCTGACAAGCAAGGCCCGGATACCGGACTGAACCGAACCGCTATCGGAATAAGGCGCCTGGGTTCGTTATTGCAAATGGTTGCAAACATCTTGCCAACGGCAATCAGAGCATTTTTTCCTGCAGGTCTATCAGGTAATCAATATCTTCTTCGGTATTGAAGAAATGCGTGCTCACACGCAGGTTGCCAATACCGCCCAATGCACGCATCGAAATCTTGATGGGTTTCATGCAGCGGCCGGGTGCAGTACAGCGCTGAAAAAAAGCCGTGTCCTTATCGTAATCACCCGTGGTATAGGTAATCAAACCGTGCCGCTTGGCAGGGTCTGTCGGGCTGGTGATGGTGCAGCCAATGTCCTGCAGGCGCTCGATCGCGTAAGTACCAAGTCGACGTACACGTTGTTCGACATTGTTCATGCCAATTTTCTGATAGAACTTCAGGGTGGCAATCCAGCCGAACAAGGCCGGGCCAATGGTGACATCCTGCGAAAACCGGTTGGCGTTGTTGACCGGAGGATGGGGCCAGCTCTCCAGCGTGTCGTGATCCTTGTCTGCAAAAGGTATGGGGCCAGGATAATCGGCCCAAATGTAATTACGAAAGCGTGCATCGATCGTGTCCATGACCGAGCGCTTGATGTACAACAGCCCCGCCCCTTCCGGCCCACATTGCCACTTATAGGCGCCCGACACCAGGATATCGACATCGTCATCCTTGACATCAATCTGTACCGCGCCCAATGCCTGCATGGCATCATCCAGAACCAGCGCACCCTGGGCATGGGCCATCCGGCAGACTTCTTTCATGTCGAAAGTAAAACCACAGAATGCCGTGGTGCGATCAACAATGACCATTCGGGTATTCCCGTCAATCAGGGCTTCCATATCCTCCATCAGAATCTCGCCATTAACATTGCGTACGACGCGAATTTCCAGGCCATAGCGACGCCGCAGATCCTGCAGGATGTAAGGAATTGAGGGGTAAGACAGATCGGTAATCACCACATTATCGCCCGGGTGCCAGTCGAACATGTTGTACAGAATCAGGTTGGCTGTGATCGCCGGGCGATAGGCATTGGTCACCTCATCGATGTCGGCATTAATAAACGCTGCACTTCGCTCTATGCTTTCACTCCAGGCTGGCAGCAGAAACGGATGGGTGGCTATATCCGCGTTTGGAATGTCTTCCATGCGGCCATATTCAACAAAATTATAGAAATCGCGCACCGCGGCCAGCCAGTAGTTGCCCGGTATCATCTGGTCGGCGGCGTTCAGGTAGATCCAGTGATCCAGCAATTTAAACTCGGCGCGAACCTCGTCGAGGTGTTCATCAATGTAGTTACTGCTCATATGAATCCGCTTCTCCACCGCAACCCAAAACACAATATGCGCAATGGGTAAGCCCGTTCAATAGTTGATGGCTGGACTGCCAGCCGGATAAAAAACACCCACCAGACGCATGCCGTCATTGCTGGTACATTCCAATGAGTGCAATTGCCGTCTCGGTAAAAAAATAATGTCGCCCGGCTGCACTTCGGCCCGGGCGCCTTCCGTCCATAAATAACCCGAGCCGGACAGTATCGTAATGGTTTCTTCATACAAATGGTGGTGCCCGGCGGCACGGGAGCGGGGTACTTCTCCCAGAAACTGGGTCATATCAGCCGAGCCCGTGCGATCATCGATGAGGACCTGATAAAAACGATCCGCCATCGCCTCCCGCTTGCCGGCATCCACCGCAAACACCCGCTGTGCAACACGGCTATCAAAATTATCCGGCATGGTATCCAGCCAATCTGGTCCGTCAGATTGAGGGCAAAGCGTTATGGTCAGCCTGAGCTCTGTACCATCCGCTGGCTGCACCGAAAACGCTTCTTCCTCACCAATATACAGACCTTGCTCTGGCTGAACTTCAAAATGCTTGCCGGAAATCGTAATGACGCCTTCACCTTCCAGCACAAAAACAGCCACACTGCTGCCCGGAAACGTCATTACGGCTGGCTTACCGGGTCCGGCTTCAAGGTAGTAAAGCGCCAGGCAACGTGCGCCATCTGCCGCTGCAATCATGCTGGACCAGGCGATATTGCGATTTTGTTGCAGTGCCTCACGATCAACCGTGGATACGTAACAACCCCCATCCAGAAGGGCTTTGCCGGTACTGCCAGCATCGCGTGGAGTGACCGGAAAGTAGGCACTGGCTGCTATTTCTGCGGCACTGGCTTCTTCATAGGCATCGTCAAGGCTGTTATGACTGCCATCGCACCAGGGACCTTTACGGGTCTGTTTGCAGGCACAAAGCAGGTAATCACCGTCGCTTTCGGCCGTAAAGGCCAGTGGCTCAAACCCGGTGCCGCGATGTGATCCATCACAATAGGGTTGTCGGGAGCTACGCCCACAACAACACCAGAAATACTTTTTGCCCGCTTCCAGCGTGACCAGTCTGGGTTTACGCGCGGCAATAATCGCAACTGTCATTCTGTTACTCCAAATCAAAGCAATAATGCCCGTACCCCGCAGTTTCCCGGCAGGGTCGGACACCAAATTCATCATTCCACACGTGGCACCGACTGTAAACCATACGCTACTGAAGCCAGCTTCATGCAATTTGCAGCCTATTGGTATCCCGCTGCCTGCAATGAAAACAGCCGGGCGTAATGGCCATCGAGTCGCATCAGTTCTTCATGCGTACCGCGCTCGATGATGCGGCCGCCTTGACCGTCGTCGTTGATGACCACGATCTGGCTGGCCATGCGCACGGTGGAGAAGCGGTGCGAAATCAGGATGGCAATGCGGTTTTCGGTCAGCTTGCGGAAATGCTCGAAAATGGTCGCTTCCGCCGCAGCGTCCATCGAGGCGGTGGGTTCGTCCAACACCAGGATATCGGCATCTTCACGCATGAAGGCCCGCGCCAGGGCGATTTTCTGCCATTGCCCGCCCGATAATTCCACGCCATCCCTGAACCATTTACCCAATTGGGTTGCATAGGTTTCAGGCAAACGGGAAATGATCTCATCTGCCATGCCCTTTGCAGCGGCCACTTCCCAACGTGGCTGGTCATCAAAATACCGCACATCCCCGGCTCCGATGTTTTCACCTACCAGGAACTGATAACGGGCAAAGTCCTGAAAAATTACACCGATGCGCTGTCGCAGGGTTCCCTCATCCCACTGCTCCAGGTCGAGACCATCCAGCAAAATACGACCGGAATCAGGGCGATACAGGCGGGTCAGCAATTTGATCAGGGTGGTTTTACCCGAACCGTTTTCACCCACCAAAGCCAATGACTCACCCGGGCGGATATGCAAATCAATACCCGCCAGCGCCGGGCGGGTCATGCCGGGGTAAGCGAAGCTGACGTTTTCAAAACGTATGCCGTCGCTGGGGTCCGGGCCTTTGGTCAGGCCGGTGGTCTGGCCGGTGGTCTGGCCACTGGCCTGGCCACCGACCTGGCCACCGACCAGATTACCTGTTACCCGCTTCGACGGTGTCTCCAGATAATCGTACAGGGTGGATAAGTAAAGATTGTCTTCGTACATCCCGCCAATGGCACTGAGGCTGGCCGAAACCGCCGATTGCCCCTGGCGGAACAGCATCAGGTACATGGTCATCTGCCCCAGGGTGATGCGACTCATGATGGCGGTGACGGCAATCCAGGCATAAGCGCCGTATAAAGCGATCGTTCCGATCAGACCCAACACAAAACCCCAGCCATCACGGCGTATGGACAGATCACGGTCTTTTGCATAAAGCTCGGTGTAAATGTCCTTGTAGCGCTGCAACAGCAATGGGCCCAGGCCATAGAGCTTGACCTCGGGGGCATTGTCTTCACGGGCAATCACGGTTTCGAGGTATAACTGCATGCGGGTTGCCGGCGAACGCCAGCGAAACAACGAGAACGCCTGATCCGAAAAGCGGGTTTCGGCAATAAAGGAAGGCAGGCCGGCCAGCAGCAGAATCAACACGGCCCAGGGCGAGAACTGCACCAACAATATGCCGTAGCTGGTCAGCGAAACCAGGTTCTGCGCCAGGCCGAAGGTACGATTCACCAGTGACAGTGGTCGGCTGGAAGCCTCGCGACGGGCACGGGTGAGCTTGTCATAGAACTCGGAGTCCTCAAACTGGGCCAACTCCAGGGTCAGTGCTTTTTCCAGAATCATCACATTGACCCGCTGGCCAAGCTGGGCACGCAGCAAAGACTGGCACAGGGAAATGCCGCGCTGTGCACCGGCCAGCGCGGCAACGATCAGAGCCTCAATCGCAACCAAAATCAGTACGGGTTCAGCTATCTCGCGGAGCGCTGTTCCGGTATGCGTGGCAGAGACTGCCGTCCAGGCCGCTGTGGCGGCCACCACGCCATCGATGATCAAAGCGCCGATATAGGCCATGGCTGCAGGCAGAATACCGGCCAGGACAGTGAGCAAACCCAGAGCGATGGTCAGGCTGCGACTGGTAGTCCATACCAACTCCAGCGCCCGGCGGCTGTAGCGGAATACTCCAAGAAAGCTGCGGCGCTGGCTTCCGGGAGATTGTTGGCTGGTTTTGAAGTCGGTCATACCTGAATCTACATGGTGTCAGAAATAACTGGCTGCAAGGTATATGGCCCCTGTAGGAGGCAGCCACGCTGCCGACAGGTTTAAATCGCGAGCGCGGCTCGCTCCTACAAGGGCAGCCTTGCTGCCGACAAATACTTGGCCTGTCGCGACCATGGGTCGCTCCTACAAGATTGGCCAACCCTGTAGGAGGCAGCCACGCTGCCGACAGGTTTAAATCGCGAGCGCGGCTCGCTCCTACAAGGGCAGCCTTGCTGCCGACTATCATCCAAATCGCGACCATGGGTCGCTCCTACAATATGGGTCGCTCCTACAGGGGGTCAGGGGGCTTCAAATCCATCTTTGAAAATCAGCTCAAGCTGGGGCTCATTGTCCCGATTCAACACCACCACATCGGCTGGATCTATGCCGTTATAGGCCGGATCCGCACTGACCGAAACGGCGGTGATAATGGTATAAACCACATCACCATCCTTGATCCCGTCATCCTGCCCCGTCACGGTGACCACCTGGGGCGTGGTTGATCCGGCCGGCAATACCACGCTTGGCGGCACAGTGCCTTCGGAAGGCATACTGCTGCTCAGCGCGATGCTGACGGGGGCTGCGGGTGCTGAAGCGGCTGTTATGGTGAACGTAGCCGTACCACCGGATTCGGTGGTATGGCCATCAATCGGGGAAACGATGATCTGCGACTGCACCTCGGCCATAAACCACAGCTTGTTTTCAGCGGTGATGTCGATATGGTCCTGGTTTTCAGAAGGGAAATAGACCGTCTGAAACGGTGTGTGCTCCAATAACTGGACATCGCCCGCCACATCGTAAAACGGATCGTTGCTGTCCAGCGCCAGGGCGCTGATGGTAGGAATGAAGCTGTGTCTGTCGTGCAGTGCAATGATGTCACCATAGGGTGCCTCCACATCTGCTGCCTGCTGCATGGAAGGTCGCATTCCGCCCGGCGCATTGTCCCAGGGCACGGTGCCACTGACGGTCAGGCTATCGGTGGTGGTGCCGGCCAAGATGATTCTAATTCGACCATCAAAAATTTTCTTGCTGCCGCCATCCGGTAGCGCCCAGACATCTCCATCGATGCCAACAAAAAGGTTCTCGAAATCCCACTCAATCAGCTGATCTCCCGGTGCAAACGACTGGCCCGTCATCAGGCCACTGCCATTGATGATGGAAACCAGCCGCGGTTGGGTTGGCCAAGCGCCCAGACTGGCAAAGTCGTTATTAAGCTGAGCCATGGCCGGATCGGCGTGGGCGCTGCTGCCAACCGTGCTGTCGAGGTGGTACAACAGCATCTGTCTGGATGCCGGAGAGCGCAATTGTTGCAACAGGAATGCGGCTTCCTCGGCCTGGCCAGAGAAAAACTCCACCCAGGCCTGCAAGCCCAACGGAATATTGGCGCCTTTTTGCGGTGAGTCGAATGAAATCAACTTGCGCACCTGGTGGGGTGTAGCCTGATTCTCCATCCACAATAAGGCATAGCGGCTCACCAGGCCGCCCATGCTTGCACCGACGACCACAGAAGTCTGATCAACCGCGGTTTCCGTATTGACTCTTTGCAGTAACTCCGCCAGTACCAGACCGTTGCGTTGAATGGGGTCGACCGCCTCGGTGAAATCCAGCATCACCGTATCAAAGCCGGCTCCGCGTAAATCTTCCAGCAAATTCTCACGATTCATCAGATCGTAAAGCACCGGCCAGTCCATGCTGTTATCGATATCGAAGCCTTCGACAATCACCACCGGGTTGGTCACGGTAGCGTGCCCTTCGGCCAGATAAACATACGCCAATCCGGTACCGGCAATACCGCCGTAGCTTTCGCTGGCGACAATGTTCCAGGTGTCATCCGGGTCGGGTGTGACCAGTTGGACGACTTCCAACTGACTGCTCGATTGCAGTTCGCTGCCATCTGCCATGCGCGCCTTGAGCGTGAGTGTCTTGCTACCCGTATGGGCGTAGGCAACGGCCAGCGGTTGATCCATCTGCAATGGTCGGAAGCCCAAGCCATCTCCAGCATCCAGCCAATATTCAACCGCAGGCTGGACGGCATGCAAAAACACCGTCTCCTGGCTCAGTACCAGTTCCAATGCGGCACCGTAATAAACTTTTTGCTGCATGGGACTGAAGGCGAACACTTCATCCGTCTGCCGTGTGCCGGTCTGATCTTCACGCTCATAAAGACCATGCAACAAGCCCAAAGTAACACGCGACCATGGGTGGGCCGTTTCCGTTCGCAATCCGATTGTTTGCTCCAGTACCCGATCCTGCGGCCAGTCCAGATCCACCTGCGCGCCTTGCTGTAACTCGAATCTGGCCTGACGCCAGCGTTGCAGGTTCAGCGCGGGCGCGCTCGCACTGCCATCGAGTTGCTGCAATTCGGCCAGCGACAGGCTTTGCCCAACCACAATGTCACGGGCGGAGGGTTCGACAGGTGTCAAAGGCTCACTGGCCAAAACTGTGGAGTACAGAAAAATACTCGCGACACTGGCAAGCAGGACGGGTAGCGGTGAGCGGCGAAAAGGCATGGGGTTGAAACTCGCTGATGACTGGGCAGGCCCGATTCTACCGTAATTGGCTTCGCACACGGATGTGCGAGGCCGGTCGGCAGCATGGCTCGCTCCTACAGTTGCCGAGGTGATCAACCAATCCATTTGCCAGACAACGACAGGCGAGACCTGATTCGCTACAGCGTTTATCATGGGGCGCAAATCCACCGGGAGTGAATGAATGTCTTTCCGCTTACGCTGCCACCTGCTCTTGAACTGCAAGGCCGTTTTGGTAATCGCTGTATTTGTTTTCACATGGTCTGTCCAGGCTCAGTCAACCGAAGCCCTCGAAGACACGAGCGAACCTGCGACCGCCGATACAACCGAAGTGCGCATAGGTTCTACCACTGTTGAAACGCCTGGCATCGATGTCCAGTTGACCACCGAGGCTGCCGAAGATGTTGCCGAGGAGACTGCCGAAGCCGAAGCCGGAAAGAATGCATTTGATCAGGAGCAACTGTATCGATTTGTAGCGCAGGGCATGGATCTTTGGCATGTGCCCGGCATGTCGGTGACCGTAGTCAGCAAAGACGAGGTGCTGTTTCAGCAGGGTTTCGGCCAAACCGCTACGCGTGACGGGTTGGCAGTGGATGAGCACACCCTGTTTGCCGCCGGATCAACCACCAAGGCCATGGTGGTAGCCGGTTTGCTCATGCTGCAGGACGAAGGCAAATTGTCTCTCAATGATCCCCTTACCAAACTGCTGCCGGACATACAATTTGCCGATCCGGTTTTGAACCGGGATGTCACCGTAGCCGACCTGCTGGCACATCGAACGGGCCTGCCTTCAACTGATTTGTGGACGTTTATGCAGGGCATGTCGCTGGATGAACAGATTGCCCGCTTGCGGGAAGTACGACCTGTGGCGTCTTTGCGGGCCCGACTGATTTACCAGAACACCATGTACGAACTGGCCGGACAGCTGATTGAAAAACTCAGTGGCGAACGCTGGGATATTTTTCTGATGCACCGTTTGTGGCATGCCATCGGGATGCGTGAAACCTATGGCAGTCGTGACCAGATACCCACCATCGCCAGTCATGTATGGCCTTATTACTACGCCGGTGATGAACTGATCCTGGCCGACTGGGATTTTGCCGCAAGCCTTAAAGATGCCGCAGGCTCGGTCTGGACGTCTGCACATGACATGGGTCTTTGGGCCCAGTTTCTGTTGCGGAACGGGGTTACCGCTACGGGTGAGCGGCTGATTTCCGAAGCCGGCATGGCGCAGATGTTTGAACCGCAACAATTGGCTGCTGTGAGTGACTTCTACCCCACTGCCGAATTAACCCGGCCGCACTGGCGCAGTTATGGTCTGGGCTGGTTTCAGCAGGATTTTCAGGGCCGTATGATCAACTACCACACCGGTAGCCTGAGTGGTCTGATCGCCTTGATCGGACTGGACCGGGACAACGACCGGGCGGTGGTGGTGCTGGGCAACCGAGACCATGCGGAAATACGCCACGCCATTCTGTGGAATGTCATGGACCCATCACAACCGGTTGAACGTGACTGGAACCGGGAAGTTTATGAGCTCTACGAGCGTGAACGTGAAAAGAGTGATGCACGATGGAATGAAACACGCCAGCAGCGTATCACCAATGCCAATGCGGGCCTGCCACTGTCCTTTTTTGCCGGACGTTATACCAGCAAAATCAATGGCGATGTCGTGGTGGTCTATTCGGACCGTCGACTGCTGTTCAAGACCGCACTGGACACGTTCGAGCTGCGTCATTGGCATCTCAATTCGTTTGTGGCGGAGTCACCTCCGAACAACCGCTTTTTTGCCGAATTTGAAATCGGCTTTGATGGCAAGGTCAAATCGATGCAGATTTTCGGTGATACCTTCAACCGGATTCCGGATGGCCCTGATCTGGATTAGCTCAGGATTTTTGATTGACTTGAGCCGCCAATTCAACCAATCTGTGCCCGGGCAATGTCGGTAGACCGATTTTGCCGCTCGGAGTCTGTCCGGCCTGACTGATCACAGATCATATCAAGCCTGACTGACCCACAAGTTTGCAGGTGTCCCAATAACGGCCCCGTTATTGGGATGAAACGGGAAGACGGTGCGCGTACTCTTGCTACGCCAATCCGTCACTGCCCCCGCAACGGTAAACGAAGGCAAGGATCATCGCAGCCACTGTGCTTTGCATGGGAAGGCGATCCTTCATTGGCACTGTTTTTCGCCCTTCGTGAGTCCGGAGACCGGCCTGCATATAAAACCACTGGTCTGATCGCGGAGGGCGATGGCTTGTGCGCATTGCCGACCGTCGTTTTCACCGTACTGTTGGCAGTTCCACAGGATATTTCTCTCTTCGCAGACCGCAAACGCGTTCGGGTGCGATCGCGAGGAGCTGAACCATGCATGACCATCTTGCTGTACGTCCGTCAGCGGCGACAACCTTTCGATGGGTTGTCCTGTTTCGACTATCCGTTTGTCTATTCATCACTATCCATCTTGTTGTCACCACGGCGCATGCCGATGAGGCACCGCTGAAGCTGAATGATTTGCTGGTGAGCGCGGCACTGGAGCCGGTTTCCGCAGCAGATGTTGCGAGTTCGGTCACCGTGATCACCCGTGAGCAAATCGAACAGCGGCAAGTGAAATACCTGACCGAACTGTTGCGCGATGTTCCCGGTTTTGCGGTCAGTCAATCCGGTGGTCCCGGCACGCTGACCCAGGTGCGTGTGCGTGGCGCTGAAGCCAACCAGTTGCTGGTACTGATCGACGGGGTACGGGCCAATGACCCGGCTTCCGGTGATGAATTCCAGTTCCAGTTTGCCACTACGGCCAATATTGAGCGCATCGAAATCATTCGTGGCCCGCAAAGTGCGATTTGGGGTACCGACGCCCTGGCCGGTGTGATCAATATCATACGACGCAAGGATGTGGTTGAGGATTCCTTCGCAGCCAGCGCCGAGTACGGTTCTTTCAACAGCCTGGATCTGGCGCTGAACGGCGGCATAAGTCGGGACAGCCTGCGCCTTTCGGGCGGCCTGTCTCATATGAATACCGACGGCACCAATATTTCCCGCCAGGGCAGCGAAGACGATGCGGCCGACAACACCACGGCCAATCTGGCTGTTGAGGTGGATGCCAGTGATGCCTGGACCCTGTTGTTCAGCAGCCTGCATGTTGATGCCACATCGGATTTTGATGAATTCGACAACCTCGTCACCGGCCTGCCCATCGACGCCGATCGTGAAAGCCGTGCCCGGCGTGACTATCTGAAGGGCGAAGTGCGTTGGCAACCCGCTGATTCTGCCTGGAGCGGCAGCCTGACCGCAGGCTGGGTGGACACGGATAACCGCAATTATGCCGAGGGCGTCCGGGATAGCTCTACTTCTGCCAACAGCCTGGAATTACGCGCCCGCGCCAGTGTACTGCTGGGAGATCGTGAAGCTGGCAATCACCGACTCAGTTTTGCGCTTGATCGGGACGATGTCGATTTCTCGCAACGTGGCATTGCTTCACCCTGGGGTGACCCGAATCAGGATCAATCCTATGACGTTACCGGCTTTGCTGCGGAATACGTGGGCAAACCCACTGAATCATTCAGCTGGACCGTGAACGGGCGACAGGATGATTACAGCGATTTCAAGGATGTATTCACCTGGCAGCTGGCCGCCTCACAAGGCATTGGAGACCGCCTGAGGTTGCGCGCTTCCACCGGTACCGGTTCAAAAGCACCGACCTTTATCGAGCGCTTCGGCTTTTATCCGGATTTCTTTATCGGCAATCCCGACCTCAAACCGGAAACGTCCAAAGGTTGGGAGCTGGGTGCGGAAGTGCACCTGTTGGATCAGTCACTGGTACTGGGCGCCGCCTGGTTTGATCAGCAGCTGGAAGATGAAATCGACGGCTTTGTGTTTGATCCTGCCAGCGGTTCGTTTACCGCCACCAACAGAAGTGGTGACAGCAAAAGACAGGGACTGGAGCTGACTTTGACCACTCAATTGGCTGACTCATTCAGCCTGAACGCAAGTTATACCTACCTGGACGCCACTGAAATCACCACCTCCGGTGAACGCGTCAGAGAAGCCCGCCGGCCACGCCATATGGCCAGTCTGAACGCCAACTACCGCTTTGCGGATCAGCGCGGTAACCTCAACCTGAACATCAACTATAACGGCGAGCAACTGGACAATTTTTTCCCGCCGCCTTTCTTCGCCTCAGAGCAAGTGACGCTGGACGGCTTTACCGTGGTAGATTTGGCAGCCTCCTGGAAGCTGACTGACAGCCTTGAAATCACCGGGCGTATCAGCAACCTGTTTGATGAAGACTATGAAGAAATCCTCGGTTTTGCCCGCCCGGGTCGTGCGGTTTACGCGGGCTTGCGTGGGCGCTTTTCTCGCTGATGCAGACTCACACTCATGTATTAATACATGAATACATGAATGTAAAAATAGCTTAACGGGTAGCGAACAACAAAACATGGCCACGGCGCTTGAGTCGCCGGAAACCTGCGTCATGCGCCACTTGTGTGATGCCTTGCGCACTATTGAACTGGACCAGCCCGGCCAATGCAGTCGGGTTTTTCCTGTAATAGCCGGTGTGTTCCCGGAACAGCTCATCATTGCCGTGATTGCGAAAGCGCCGGAACAGACGATTGCTGTCGGCAAAATCAAATACCAGCTTGCCCCCCGGTTTCAGCACACGTCTGAACTCGGCGAAATAGCAGGCCATGTCATACAGGTTCAGGTGGATGAACACGGACATGGAAATCACGGCATCAATGCTGTAATCAGAAATCGGGCTGAGATCACGCGGCTGCACCGCATGGAACCGGATATTGGTTTTGTCGGCACATTCGCGCCGTGCAAACTCCAGAAAAGCCGGGCTGATATCACAGGCCTCTACCTGGCCAGCCTGTTCGGCAATGGCACCGGTACCAAAGCCACAGCCGGAACCCAGGTCAATAACCACCTGATTCTTTTGCACGCCGGCCAGGTGCAAGAACTTTTGAGCATAGGCGCGGCGCTCGGCACGGATCTCATCCACCCGGGTTTCCGGTTGTTCTCCAAAACGAAAGCCAATCAGGCTGACCAGCATGTTGCGGACATCGGCGGGGTCGAGATCAATCCAGGCTCTATTCATGGCACTATGCTAACCGACTCCGGCGCAGGTTGGCAGAGTCAAGGAAACTCTGATCTATGCAGAGTCTCTTTGACACGGAGATACAGGAGGAGTTTGCTCCGGCTTCAGCTGCCAACGGCGGCCTGCTGAGACTAATCTGAACTTTTTTTGCCCGGTACAGTCTACCAGCAGGCAACGACCGTATAGTTAACCTGCATTAGTCGTGGAAAGGACATGTTAATCATCCGGCCAGGGCTTGAAATTCCGCCAGAGGAGATCCACCTTGAATCTGTACGTGCCCAGGGCGCGGGCGGGCAGAATGTCAATAAGGTTTCTTCCGCCATACATTTACGTTTTGACATAGGCGCTTCTTCTCTACCGGAGGAACACAAAACACGATTGATGTCCATTTCAGATCGCCGTGTAAACTCCGAAGGTGTGATTGTCATCAAGGCGCAGCGACATCGCAGCAGGGAAAAGAACAGTCGCGATGCCCTTGAGCGGTTAGCGGAATTGATCCGCAATGCCACTCAGCGGCACCGAAAAAGGATACCAACCCGTCCCAGCAAGGCGTCGAAAGAGCGGCGATTGGCATCCAAATCACAGCGATCCCGTACCAAACAGTTGCGCGGGAAAGTTGAAGATTAGTGGCTGGTACCCGGCCACGGGTTTCAAAATCCAACCTGAGAGTCCTTCTGGTTGAGATTGGTGCTGTACTGAATTGTTTTTATATTTTAGAGGTTTAAGAAATGAGTCAAATTACTGTAAGCAATGCGTCCGAGCAGGACTTTATCCCTTTGATGAACGAACTGTCACGTGCTCACCAGCTTTTTTCCCTGTATGACGCCGAAATTCACCGCCTGTCGGGCTCCGAGCTGACAGCGCCCCAGGCAAAAGTCATATTCTGTCTGGGTAATACCGACGGCATGACCTGCAGCGAAATCACGGACAGAACCCTGATTACCAAAGGCACTTTGACCGGTGTGATCGATCGCCTTGAAGAAAAAGGTCTGGTACAGCGCTGGGGCGACAGTGAAGACGGTCGTCGCATCATTGTGGACTTGACCAAAGAAGGTCAAAAGGTATTCAAGCGCGAATACCCCCGTTACGTGGCTCAGCTCAAAACCCGTTTTGATGAGCTCGGTAACCGCGACCGCGAGCAAGCCACGGCCTTATTAGCCAAGATAGCGTCCTTATTCTGATCAGATTCCTCTGATCAGATGGACTGGAGTGTTCTGTGGTGGTTGATGGCCGCCCTGTTGGTGCTGGCCGGCCTGGCCGGTACCATATTGCCTGCGCTACCCGGTGTTCCGTTGGTCTTTGCCGGCCTGTTGTTGGGGGCGTGGCTGACCGATTTCACTGCAATAGGCTGGGTTACCCTTGCCATCTTTGCCGTTCTGACGGTTCTGGCCCAAATTGTTGATTTTCTCGCGGGTGCCTTTGGTGCCCGCTATGCGGGAGCTGGCGTTCGCGCCTTCTGGGGTGCCACCCTGGGCGCCATCGTCGGTATTTTCTTTGGTTTGCCCGGCATCATACTCGGCCCTTTCCTGGGCGCTTTAATCGGTGAACTCAGTGGCGGCAATGACTGGCGCTCCTCCGGCAAAGCAGGCCTTGGCGCCTGGTTGGGCCTGGTGTTCGCCACGGCGTTCAAATTGTCCATCAGTTTCCTGATGATCGGTATTTTCCTTTTGCAGTTGGGGTGGGGTGAGTAGGCCGGACGGGCCATACGCCTAAACCATCCGTCTTTGCATACGCGACGGCTAACCCCAGTTCGTCATTCCGGACGCGACAGAGTCGCGAGCCGGAACCCATAAATCGCAAGCGTTACTGGGGCAGTTACTGGATTGTGGGTCCCGGATACGGGCTCTGCCCGTTCCGGGATGACGGCTGGATACGGGCTCTGCCCGTTCCGGGATGATGGCTGGATAGTGGCTACGACACTTCCGAGATGACGGCTGGATAGTGGCTACGACACTTCCGGGAAGACGGCTGGATAGTGGCTACGACACTTCCGGGATGACGGCTGGATCGCGACAACGTCGCGATCCCGGAACGGGCAGAGCCCGTATCCGGGATCAGTTGAAAGGCTTGATACCAATGGCCTGATACAAAGCATTTGGGTCGTAGCGGTGTGTGCCCTTGAACACCACCAGAGGGTGTCTTACCGCGTTGATATCCTGTAAGGGATCATCCCGCAGCAAGACCATGTCGGCATCTTTACCCATTCTGATCGATCCGGCGTGTTCTTCAGCTCCGACTGCCTTGGCTGCACCCAGTGTAGCGATGCGCAACACAGCCGACGAGGGGATTCCTGCCAGTTGGTACAACTCCAATTCCCGATGCAGGGTAAACCCGGCCAATGCATCCGTACCCGCCAGCAGTGGAACACCCGCCTGGTAGAGCTGAAAAATCATGTCCAGCAAGGCATCGGCTGAACGGGCATAACGTTCTGCGTTGTCATTGTTGATATTCATCTGACCCGCCAGCATGGTGCGTCGAACGGCCGGCGGTAGATGGTCCGCCACGGCGGCATAGGATGGGTCAATTTGTCCCGAGCGGTGGCGAAACATGCTGTCAAAAATGGCCACGGTAGGATCGACTTCGATTCCCCGATCAGCCAATAGCTGGATAAAGTCCCTCACGGCTGGCGAATCCAGATCCAGATCGCCGGCTTTTTCAGCCACCAGCGTGAACCGTAGCGGAGTGCGCGTATCATCATCCGGCCCAGCCAGGAAGTTCAGGAACAGCATGTTGATGTGCTGAATTTCATCAAATCCAGCCAGCACCGCCTGCTCAGCCGTCATAAATGCAGGAATATGGCCGGACAGGCGCATGCCGTCAGCGTGTATGGCTTTTGCCATCGGGGCCACCCAGTCGGGGTCTATGGATGAATAAATCTTGATTTGAGAATAACCGGCTGCTGCGTATGCTTCGATCATCGCCAGTGCTTCTTTGAGGTTACCGGCCAACTTTTCGGTAGGCGCAGAAAAGGGACTTTTTTTGTCGATAAAGCCAGTCCGGTAGGAATGCGGGCCAATGACTGCGCCAGAATCAAAGGCACTGCGGATTTCGCTCAGGCGTGGCTCTTCATTGCCCAGATCGCGCACGGTCGTAACGCCAGCCGCAATATGCAACAAGCCATCATCCAATGTCAGGTGCGTATGCATATCCCATAAACCGGGAATCAAATAAGCCCCTTTACCATCGATAATTTCATAATCTGCCAGCTCCATTTCGGTTACCACATCCGAATCCAGCCAGATGCCGGTAATTTTGCCATCGCGCACGGCCACCATGCGACCCGGCTCGGATGCGCCTTCAGCCACATCAACCACATGAACATTCCTTAACAGCCATTTTTCCGGTAGCGTTTGAGCCAATTCCCTGGCCAGTTGCTGGTTGCGATCTGACTCTGCCTTGTCCTGCACGGTTTGCAGTTTGGGTAAAATGGCCGCCTGCCCGGCGGGAGCCAGACCCATCTCGCCATCACTCAAAGCGAACAGTTCTTGTGAGGAGTCCAACCAGACATACTCGGGATTCAGACCCAGCCCGTTGATGGCATATAAAACCACCGTATTTTCCGGCAAGCCTGCATCTGCAATGGCATATTCAGCAACACGGCTGATGGTTGCCTGGCCTGCCGGATATAAAGGCAGGCTGGAAGACTCGGTTTTCAACAAGGCTCTTGCCAGTTGGGCGGTTTGTTCGGGTGTGCCCTCACTCGGCCAGTAGTAAGCCGCGCCGTCAGTACCGACGACAGCTTGCCCGCTTTCCAGGGTGCTGCTCCAACTTGCGGTATTTCCATCCACTTTGAAGCGCTCGTCAACCGCCGCGCCAAGATAAGCGTGACCGCGCACTTCAAACGATACCGGCAGGCCGGCCTCATTTACCTGAATGTGCTCCTGTAACTGTGGGCCGCGCCCCCTGTCATTGAATTCGAAGCGGGCATCACGGCTGCCATCTGCTGCCAGTTCAACCTGCAGCGAACCACTGACACTGCCGGCTGTAACCCAATCGTAAGAATGGGTTTGTACTTCGGCACCCAGGCCGGTTAACGGTAGCGTTAAGACCAGTGCCGCTGTCAACCACAGGCTCTTGTTCATAGCTTGTTATCCTTGCATCAGTATTGCTTTCAACTCGACAAAATTACCACCTATTGTACGGGACAGTACTTCCTTGTTACGTACTTCATTCAAGGCCGGCGGAAGAGGTATATCTGTTTCTAACACGTCTTTTATTGACTCAATAAATTTAGCCGGATGAGCCGTACACAAAAAACATCCCAGCTCATTGTCCAGCAGATCACTTTCCAATACTGCCCAGGCCAGGGCGCTGTGCGGATCAGCCATATAGCCCTGTCGCCATAAGGCACGCATGGCTTCACGTGTTTGTTCATCATTCAGAGAAAAAGAGGACAGTAGTTCCGACAGGGACAGGCCATGTCGACTACCCAATTCCAAAACACGAGGGAAATTGTTTGGATTGGAAATATCCATGGCATTGGTCAGAGTGCTGATGGTTGCGTGTGGATCCCATCGACCTGATGCCAGATAGCGGGGCACCGTGTCATTGGCGTTGGTTGCTGCGATCAATCGCTTGTAGGGCAAGCCCAGAGCGCTGGCCAACAGGCCGGCAGTTACATTGCCAAAGTTACCACTCGGTACCGAGAACACCAGACGTGTCACATCAGCAGATTGGGCTGCTGCTTCAAAGTAGTAGCAGGTCTGGGCTACCAGGCGAGCAATATTGATCGAGTTGGCCGAGTTAAGGCCGATCGCCTGTCGCAGCCCCGGGTCATCGAAGGCCTGCTTTACCAAAGCCTGGCAAGTATCAAAATCTGCATCGACCGCCACCGTGCGAATGTTACCACCCAAGGTACAGAACAGCTTCTCCTGCAAAGGAGAAATACGCCCTTTTGGATACAGGATCACCACTTCAATACCCGCCTGCTGATAATAGGCGTGCGCAACGGCCGCACCGGTATCGCCCGAAGTGGCTGTGAGGATGGTCATGGGGCCCTGATCACGGAATCGTGTCAGGCAGTTGGCCATGAATCGAGCGCCGAAGTCCTTGAACGCCAACGATGGGCCATGAAACAATTCCAGGGCCGAAATCCGTTCGTTCAATGAGCGCACCGGCAGCGGGAAATCAAACGCGGACTCGACCATTTCAAGCACCGCCTGCTGGTCCAACTCCCCGTCCAGCAAATGATGCAAAATCGCTGCACTGCGTGGCACAAAAGGCTGTTCAAGCAGACTGTTCAGGTTCGCGAGCGGTTTGATCTGTCGCGGAAAAAACAGTCCCTGACCGCTGCCCAGGCCCTGCAAAACCGCTTGCCTGAAGCTGACCGCCTCTTCAGGGTGTTTGATGTTGATTAATTCCATTGAAACCATTCCGTAAATGAATACAAACGTTTGTTTCTAAGGGCTAGCCCCTGGGAGCCTTCCGGACTTGACCGATCGTAGCGAGGGCAAGGTGAATTGATGCAAAGCATCAAGAGAAGGTGCCCTGGGGTAAAAGCCGATTTGAGTCAGATTTTTCGATCTTTTGAGGCCAATAGCACCGCTATTAAACGAAAAAGATCGGAAAATCTGGCCAAACTCGGATTTTCCGCAGCAGATCATGTTAAGTCCGACAGGCTCCCGGGGGCTAAACGCTGCGGGCCCCGCCTTGGTCGGCACGACAGATGTGTACAAAACCCTGTTCATTTTGTCGGTAGTGCTGGTCCAGCCATTGAGCGGCAGCTTCTGCAACCAACACGTCGTCTGCAATGGCGAAGATCGTCGGCCCGG